>JAIFWV010000038.1 GCA_019659055.1 Candidatus Doudnabacteria bacterium | reverse complement strand
GCTACACTGTGCCGGCGGAAATCAAACTTTCACACAAGCTCGGAGCAATCGGCATGGCCTCGACTGCGGCCAAAGGCGATTCCAACGGTAGTCAGTTCTATATCGTGGTTGAGGAAAATCCCAACACCAAATCTCTCGATGGTAATTACACGATTTTTGGGTATGTAACCTCGGGCATGGATGTGGCTGTGAAGATTTCCAACGTTGCGACTGAACCGGGGGACTATCCTCTGCAGGATGTCTTGATTAAGAAAATTACGATTAAGGAATAAATATGACTGAGATCAAACAAGAGATCACTTATGTAATGATCAAACCGGATGGTGTGAAGCGCGGGTTAATAGGTGAAATTATAAAACGAATCGAACAGCGTGGATTGAAAATAATTGCCCTTGAGATGGTAATGCCTGACAGACAGATGATTGATGATCATTATCCCAAAGACGAAACATGGATCAATCGGTTAGGCCAAAAGACTTTAGGGACTTACGAAAAATATGGATTAGACGTGAAGGCCGAGTTTGGAACAGACAAAGCCGAAGACCTTGGTCCAATGGTACGCGGATGGTTAATTGATTATATGATTTCCGGACCGGTAGTAAAAATAGTCGTCCAGGGAATTCATGCGGTGGATATGGTGCGTAAGCTGGCCGGTCATACTCTTCCCAACATGGCAGATTTAGGGACTATCAGAGGCGATTATTCAGTTGATTCGCCGGCCGTGGCCAACAAAGAACGGCGTGGGGTACATAATCTTCTGCATGCGTCTGAAACCCCCGAAGAGGCCGCTCACGAAATCGAACACTGGGGGATGAAAGCCAAAATCCATCCTTACAAGCGGGTCGAAGAAGATCTGATGATCTAAGAAGGATGAACGAGACCGAAACCAAAATATTAGATGTGGATACGGATTCAATTCGAGCACTGATGACTAAAATCGGTGCTTTTGAAATTCAGGATACTAAACTAATTGTCGACTGGTTTCGATTGAAGGGGACCAAAGAAGGTGAGGATCCTTGGTACCTGCGTATCAGATCAAATAGAGAAAGTGCTTCGGAAGTTACTTGGAAAGGCAAATCGGATATCTTGGGAGCTTCGCGTACTCACAAGGAGATAAATTTTAGCATCCAGGATGGCGAAAAGCTTTCAGATTTATTTGGGCAGATAGGTTTAGAAAAATACGCTCATCAGGAAAAATTCCGGACATCCTGGACCTTGAGAGATTGGAGATTTGATTTGGACCAGTATCCGGGCATGCCTGCGTATCTGGAAATTGAGGGCAAAAGCGAAAATCATATTCAGGAAGCAATTAAGCTTCTGGCCCTAGAGGATCATAAACACAGCTCCGAAGGTGAAAGACTTTTGATCCAAACTGAATACAAATTGGATTGGTACAATATGAAATTCTAATAGCTAAAAAAGGCTGTTTTCATTTGCGGAGGGTTTTTCTTTTTGCTAAAATTTCGGCAGTTATTAACCCAACAAAATGAAGATATTTGGCATAGAATTTGGCAAGAAAAAGACAGCCGAAGAAAACACAAAAACACAAGAACAAGCAACAAACATGGCGGAAACTCCGAAGCCGGTAACCCCGGAAACACCACCGGCATCCGACAACTCACAGGATTACTCAGTCTAACACGAAAACAGCCAGAAATGGCTGTTTTTTAACGGCTCATACCCCGTATGAGCCGTTAAACTCACGGTTTGCTATAATAGGGGTAATATTTTACAAATCAAAAGCCATACGAATGTGCATTTTGATTTGAGAGCTGGGACGAATGCCAGAATTACCTGAAGTCGAAACCGTGGTCTCGGAACTGCGGCCGAAACTCAAAAATAAAATTATCAAAGAAGTTCGCGTCCTCCTGCCCAAAATGGTGGCCGTGGGTCCTGAGACTTTGCCGAACTTACGCAAAACCGACGAATCGGTGGCTTTGAATTTTGCCAAAACTCTCAAAGGCAAAAAGATTACAGACGTCAGCCGCCGGGCCAAGATGATCATCATTGACCTTGCCGGAAAATTTGCGGTGCTGGTGCATCTCAAAATGACCGGCCAGCTGATTTTTTTGGATAAAAAACACCTGGACAAACAGCTCAGGCTATTTAATATTGAAACCTATAAGCCCGTGCGTCTGCCGGCCAAATCCACGCATGTCATAATTGAGTTTACCGATGGCTCGCGGCTTTATTACAACGACTTTCGGCAATTTGGCTATCTGAAATTGGTCACTGATGAAGAGTTGGCTGGCGTTGCCGAGCTTTCCGGGTTTGGACCGGAGCCTTTGGATAAAATATTCACCTACCGGGAGTTCGAAAAGCTTTTCAAGAAGCGGCCGAACGCATCCGTCAAACCTTGGCTCATGGATCCGACTATTATTGCTGGTATCGGCAATATTTATTCGGATGAGATTGCGTACTACGCCAAGATTCGGCCTACCCGGCCGGTCAAAAGTCTCAAAGAAAGCGAAAAGAAATTATTGTTTAAAGGGATCAAAAAAATTCTCCAGGATGCGGTTGATCATTATGGCTCGTCGGTAGGCGACTTCGTCCGGCCGAGCGGGGATTGGGGCACTTACGGTTTGCTACACAAAGTCTATGGCCGGAGCGGGGAAAAATGTAAGAGATGTGGTACTATTATAAAAAGCCTTAAATTTAACGGCAGAACCGGAAGCTTTTGCCCCAAAGAGCAGAAATGACCACAGATAAATGGGAAGAAACCAAAGAGGAGTTGGCTCGGAAGTTTGATATCGAGTCCGAAGGAACCGAAGATCTCCTCCTGGAAAAAGAAGACGGCACGCACAAGGTCGGCACGGCTGAGTTTTTTATATTCCAAAGCCCATTTGGCCGCACCAAGCTCGTCCGAGAAACTAGGCCGGTGATCAAATATGCCGCTTCGCACCGCTCGGCAATTGCCGATGCCGAGCATGATCACGACGCCCCGGAATTCAGTTACAAAATCAAGGTTTACAAGTGGGTGGAGAGCGATGACGAATGGAAGGAAATTGATGGAGGCAGCTTCGCCAAATAGAGATGCAGTCAAAACAGCCATTACTCAGACTATGGCATTTTTTAGTTTATATGAACTGCCTCTCAATCTGCATACTATTCATCAGCTCTTATACAAACAGCGGGGGAGCTTCGCGGACGTGAGTATTGCCGTCGGCGAGCTCGTGGCATCCGGGAAACTTGTGGCTCACGACGGATTGTATGCATTGAAAGCGTGGGATGACGGCAGGGTTTTGGCCAACAAAAAAGAAATTCAGAAGCGCTGGCGCAAGGTCGATAAATATTTTTGGGCGTTATCTATCATTCCTTTTATTGATCATGTTTCTATTATCAATTCGCTGGCGTTTGGCAACGCCCACCAGGAATCCGATATTGATTTCTTCGTGGTCACCAAACCCCACAGGCTTTACACTGTCCGGTCTTTGATTATCGTTATCTTCCGTCTGCTGGGCGTATATAAAACCCGCCAGCATATCAACGAGCGTTTCTGCTTTGGTTTTTACGTCACGAGCAACAAACCTGAGCTTGAGCCGGTGTTGATACCAGGCGAGGATCCGTTGTTTGCGTTTTGGTTTGCTTCATTTGCACCCTTGATCAATATCGCAGGCTACCGCCATTTGGTCGTAGCCAACCCTTGGGTTTATGGTTATTTCCCCAACTTTGACCTTGAGGCCAGATTGTCTTACATCAAAGAAAAGAATCGTTTTTTAAGATTGCTCAAAGGTTTGCTCGAAATTCTTCTCACTATCCCAGCGATACTATTTGAACCATTTTTGAGATCGATCCATATCCGTCATACTTTCAATCTGCCGGAGAATTCGTGGGCAACTTCGACCACGATCGCCAATCAAGATATGCTCAAGCTCCACGCCTTAGACCCGAGAATAGACGTCCGGGGCCGGTTTCGCACGATCTTGCGCGAGCTCTGAACTTGGGTTATAATTTAGTGTACAGCAAAACAAAAAATGTCCTACCGGGCATTTTTTTCAACGAAAGGAAATATATGAATATCCAGCCATTGGGAGACAGGATTTTAGTCAAAGTTTTGGAGGAAGCCGAGACGACCAAATCCGGCATCGTGATTCCCGGAACCGCAGAAAAAGAGAAAAAATCCGAAGGCGAGATTGTGGCCATAGGCGAAGGCGAAAAAGTCAAAAAATTAAACCTCAAGGTCGGGGATAAAGTCATGTTTGGCAAATATTCCGGCGAGGAAGTCCAAATAGAAAAAGTCGAGCATAAATTTCTCAAAGAGGAAGAAATACTGGCGGTAATTAAATAGGCGCGAAACGTGGAGCGTGAACCATGTAACGATTCACGTTTCAAGATTCACGATTCAGGAAACTATATGGCAAAAATGATCAAATCAGGAAGCGATGCAAGAGAACAGATTATGAAGGGTGTGGATACTCTGGCCGACGTGGTCCGGGTGACTATGGGCCCCAAGGGCCGCAATGTTATCCTCGATGAAGGATATGGTACACCCACAATTACCAATGATGGCGTGACTATCGCCAAGAAAATCGACCTCGAAGATAAATTTCAGAATGTCGGGGCCCAGCTGATTAAGGAAGTGGCCGAGAAAACCAATGATGTTGCCGGCGACGGCACGACCACCGCTACTGTTTTGGCGCAGGCCATTCTCCATAACTGGAAGGAAGTCCGCGACCAGGCCGATGTCTTGTCTATCAAGCGCGGCTTGGATAAAGCTGTGGCGTTTGTCGTGGAAGAACTGCGCAAGATCAAAAAAGATGTTTTAACCTCCGAAGAAATTGCCCAGGTGGCCACTATTTCCTCGCTTGATGCCACCGTCGGCAAGCTCATTGCCGAAGCTATGGATGCGGTGGGCAAGGATGGGGTAATCACCGTAGAAGAGGGCCA
>JAIFWV010000010.1 GCA_019659055.1 Candidatus Doudnabacteria bacterium | reverse complement strand
AAAGGAAGTTGTCAAAGGCATGCGCTTCGATAAAGGCTATGTCTCGCCGTATATGGTGACCGATCCGGCCCGTATGGAAGCCATTTGGGAAAACCCTTATATTTTGGTTACAGATAAGAAGATATCTTCTGTTCAGGATATCTTGCCTCTGCTTGAGAAGATTGTCGCCGCCGGGAAGAAGGATTTGGTGGTGATCGCGGACGAAATTGAAGGCGAAGCCCTGACAACTTTTATAGTTAATAAGCTCCGCGGCACGTTTAATATTTTGGCGGTGAAAGCCCCTGGTTTCGGAGATCGCCGCAAGGAAATGCTGGCCGATATCGCCGTCTTAACTGGAGCCGAGGTCATCTCCGAGGATCTTGGTTTGAAGTTGGACGCAACAGAAGTCTCACAGTTGGGCCGGGCCCGCAAGGTTATCGCCAACAAAGAGAACACGACGATTGTCGAAGGCTCGGGGGATAAGGCCAAGATTGAAGACCGAGTTTCTCAGATCCGCGTTGAGCTCAAGAATACTACCTCAGACTACGAGAAAGAAAAGATGCAGGAGCGTTTGGCGAGGCTTGCCGGTGGCGTCGCGGTGATCAAAGTCGGTGCTGCTACCGAAACTGAAATGAAAGACAAGAAATTCAAGATTGAAGATGCGCTCAACGCGACTAAAGCGGCAGTCGAGGAGGGGATTATTCCGGGCGGCGGTGCCGCATTGGCCAAGCTTGCCCCGAAAGTCGCTGAATACTTCAATACCAACCCGATGCCAGCGGCCGAAAAATTGGGGGCTGAAATTATTTCAAAAGCAATTGAAACCCCTTTCCGTCAGATCGCCGAAAACGCGGGGTTGAATCCTGGAAGATTGATCCGGGAAGTTCAGGAATGGCCTGGCAGCTGGGGATTTGATTTTGGAGGGTTTGACCCCAACGATATCTCAACCGGCAAGAAAGATCTGTTGGCGGCCGGGATCATAGATCCAGTCAAAGTTACGAGAACTGCTTTGCAAAATGCCGCTTCTGTCGCTGGCGAAATGTTGACCACCGAAGCCGTGGTCGTTGATAAACCCGAACCAAAAGCTCCAGCACCAGCGTCTGGTGGAATGGGCGGCATGGGCATGGATTATTAAAGTTGCCAATTATAAAAGAAAGTGTTAGAATAAAACAGTGTTAAGAAATGTATGGAAAAAAATACAAAAGAAAAATCAGGGGTAGTCTGTGTTTGCGACAATTGCCAAACTCCGGGATATCATAGTTTCCATCGTTTTTTCTTATTGAGATGGTTGCTTGGGATATTGATTTTGGCCATGGTTTTCGGGGTCGGGTTCAAACTCGGCGAGTTTAAAGGAATGTTTGATCCAGAGACCACTTGGGGTATGCATGATGGCACGAGATTTAATCATATGTATTATCAGTACCAGACTCAAAGCCCTCTCCCTTCCCAGACATCTACCAGCACTAAGTAATTTGCCTTATTATTGCCCGCGTTATATAGTATTTAGGTCTTGCCTTCGATTCTATGAAACAAAAAGGATTCACTTTAATTGAACTATTAGTGGTCATTGCCATAATTGGCATTTTGGCTGTGGTTATTATCATCAATTTATCTACGGCCAGGGTTAAGGGACGCGATGCCAGAAGAATATCTGATTTAAACCAAGCGCGTAAAGCCTTGGAGCTTTATTATAATGACTGCGGCCAATATCCGCCGACCTTGGATCCGACAGAAGCGACAGGATGCCAAGCTCCGGTAACATTTGGCGATTTTCTGGCTAATCCTCCGGCAGACCCGCAGACAGGCACGCCATATACTTACACTTATGATGGATCAGATAATACCTTCGCACTAGACTTCACTCTCGAGGGAGGTATCGACTTATACGGCGCTGGGCCACACACTATGACGCAGGACGCAATTCAATAGAAAAAAACGAGAGCTCCTAAGGGAGCTCTTTTTTGATCTGGTATAATAAAGTGTAATGACAATTTCAAAAATAAAAAAGAGATTTTTCACGTTGAATCCGCTGGCTCTGTTCTATTATTTTTGTCTGACGGTGATAATCGTTCGAGCCACAATACTCGTATCTATAAATCTTGACCATATTCCCGCAATTTATGTCCGCGGCTGGCACATCCACCATTTTGTCTTTGGATTCTTATGTCTAGTCCTCGTTTTGGATGAGTATGGCAGAAAAAAAATGCCGCGCTGGATGGCCGAGGTTCTGCTCGGAGTCGGTTTGGGATTGATGTTCGACGAATTTGCGTTCTGGACCATGGGCAAGTTTGATTATTGGAGCATGAATAATTTTTTTGCGGCAATTAGCCTAGGGATAGGTGCCGGGATCTTAAGCCGGGTCAACCGCCAACCCTTCCATGTAAATTTCCAGCATAAAAAAACCAAAAAGCGAACGGCTTTTATCATGGATTATTCTTTTCGACGCCAAGTGATACTACCTTGGGCGTCGTTTGCTTGCCTGTTATTTATTATCTTCTCATTGAACTAAATGCAAATTTTGGTAATTGCCGCCGCGGCGGTTTTTTGTTTGTTGGTTTTGTATTACCTCTACCAAGGAGCGGCTTATGTGCCAACGCTTAGGGCTACAGTTGAGCGTATGGTGGGCGCGTCGGGGGTGCGGCGGGGTATGCGCATGGCTGATCTCGGCTCCGGTGATGGCCGGATCGTCATTGCTTTTGCCCGGGCCGGAGCGCATGCGACAGGGTTTGAGATAAATCCGCCGCTGGTCTGGTATTCGAGGCATAAAATCAAAAAGCTCGGGCTTACGGCTAATGCTCATATAACTACTTCGAATTTTTGGAATCAGAGCTTACGGGAATACGATATTGTTACCGTTTTTGGCATCAACCATATGATGAACCGCTTGGAAAAGAAACTTCTTACAGAACTGCGGCCGGGCACGATTATCATTTCTAATGCTTTCCGCCTGCCCCACCTGAAGCTGAAGGAAGTTACGGGCAGTTTGCTGATATATCAGATATAAACCCCTAAATCAGGGGTTTGTTTACAAATGTTTTTGGATTTTGTAAGATAGTCTCCTGCGATCGTTGGGAGGTGAGCCATGGTGCTGCGTGTGTTGGGTAGTCAGACGGATCGAGAAGACGTGCAAGGTGAAACGACAGAGTCATCTCAGGAGAAGATGCAGAAGGTTGAAGATGCATCCGAGGTCAAAAGAATTGAAGGCGTACCCGGCATGCCTCGTCAAAGGGCTGGCATTGAACAGCGCGGTCCTGAGAGAAGAGTAAAGGACATACGGAAAACATTTCCGAAATGGGATGAAGGATTGGTCGGCCGCCGCAATACTGAGAAGAAGGATCGCAGGGAAGCCCAGCGCCGAACAGGGCTTCCTGAACAGCGGGGTAATTCCCCCAGAACACATCGCCGAGCAACCGACGTGAGTTATGTCCGCACAATTACGGAGCGGGAGATTCCCTCTGAACAATCCGAAGGTTGTGGAAGTGTGGTCGCACTCGGTTCCCGAACCGGTGAGCCGGCATCATTGCCGGAAGTCACGAGGCGCCCCGAAGGCACGGCCGAAGCGAGACTGAATGAACGGCCGGCGGATACAGGAAAGCCTGTAACCGCAGGGTCGAGACGTTCATCCACAAAGATAGAAACTCCAGCATTTACTCCTTTGAAGCTTGAAGGGGTGAACAAAAGGTTGGCAGGGGACAACCTTAAGCCTTTGGGGCAACGGATTTCTGATTGGTGGAATGCGCGCTTCAAAGGCTACGGCAGTGACAAGCCTAAGGAGGAATCGAAGTGAGATCAGACGGCAGGGTTCGCGCAACTTGCGGACCCTGCCTTTCTTTACAAAAAGCTCGAATTTTGTTAAATTATGTGGGTTATATAGGAATTTTGCGTTTGTCTATGGTTGAGGGGCGACTAGCTCAGGTGGTTAGAGCGCGTCACTGATAATGACGAGGTCGATGGTTCGAGTCCATCGTCGCCCACCAAGTGTAGATAAATTAAAAATAAAAATTATGAGGTTTATCTGGGGCACGTTATGGGTGATCGCATCCATACTTTTGATTAAATATTCATATCCAATTACCAATTTTTTTGGTCACATCGACTGGGCCGAAGAGCATATTGGCGGCGGCGGCACCAATACGCTGTATAAATTTGCCGGCGTGGTCATGATAATCATGGGCTTGCTTTATATGTTTGGAAATGTTGGATTTATCACGGGGCCTCTAGGCCCTTTGTTCGGGGGGAAATAGAAAGTTGATAGACGGGCCTGTAGCATAGTGGTAGTGCGCTCGGTTTGCATCCGAGATGGGGGAGTTCGATTCTCCCCAGGTCCACCAACAAAAAACTCACTATTGTGGGTTTTTTGTTTGCTCCCAGAAGTTGACAAATAGTTTCAATTTTGACATACTTGGGGAGAAGTTAGGTCTCAGACTTCCATCAAATTCTGAAACAAAATGATTTTCAGCAAACAAAAAAGCCAATTGGGTGTTGATATTGGCACATCGAATATAAAATTGGTGGAACTCAGACCAACTGAGTCTAATTTTGCTCTTTCTACCTACGGCATTGCAAGTGTTGCCTATAATCTTTCGGTCAAAGACAGCGGTGCGGCTATAACCCAAACCGCGGGCGTTATCCGCGAATTAGTACGCCGGTGCGGAGTGACCACGAATAAGGCTGTGGCTTCATTACCGAATAACGTGGTTTTTACTTCCGTCATCGAATTGCCAAAAATTCCTGAAAACGAGCTCAAGAAGGCAGTGGAATTTGAAGCCAAAAAATACGTCCCCTTACCGCTCGAAGAAGTGGCATTGTCCTGGAGCATACTTGCAGAACATGCGTCCAAAGAAGTGGCTTTTGGGCCGACTGCCGACAAGCAGAAAATTTTACTGACGGCCGTACCGAGTCTTGTCATCGATAATTACGTCAAGATGTTCCATGAAGCCGGACTCGAACCGCAAGCTTTGGAAATTGAGTCTCTGGCATTGATCCGCTCAGTGATAGGGGATGACACAAGCGCGATATTGCTCATAGACGTGGGAGCCAAGAGCACGAGCGTAAATGTCGTCGATAATGGTTACCTGAGATTTTCCAAAAGTCTCACTGTGGGCGGTGATACTATCACGCAAAGCCTAGCGCAGAGTCTCTCCGTAAACTTTGCCCGTGCCGAGCAATTCAAAAAAGATTTCGGAATGACCGCCGCCGGTGCCCAGATACCCCAGGTTATAAGGCCGGTACTCGATATGATAAAAAATGAGGCGACCCAGCTTATCAATCTTTTCGAAAGCCACGGCAATCGTATGAACAAAATTATCTTTTCCGGTGCGGGGAGCAGGTTACCCGGTCTGTCCGAATACTTCAGCGGACTTGGCAAGCCGATCTCTCTAGCCCAACCTTGGGGCAAGGTTACCTTTCCGGAAAACGTCAAACCGGTAGTCGAACCACTCGGAATAAATTTGGCAGTCGCTCTCGGGCTTGCCATGAGACTTAGCTAAAATGCAAGAAATAAACTTACTACAAAATAAAGTCAAAGATCGAACACTCCAATTCGAAAGATCAAACCGTTTGGTTATGGTTTTCTTTTCGTTGCTGTTATTGCTTGAAATCGGTGCAGTGGCCGGACTGTTCTTTTTGATAAAGTCGACCGATGCCAAAACCCAGGATGTGATCAAAGCCAATCTCCAAACTCAGGCCGAAATGAACACCAATCAAAAGGATCTGGTCAAAGCCCAGGGTTTTCAAGCCCAGCTGAAAAATGTTAGAAGTTTAATTGATAACCATATTTATTGGTCTGCTTTTCTAGATCAGTTGGCAAAAATAACGCCGACAAAAGTTCAGTTCCGCACCGTTACAGGCTCGGTAGCCGATAATAAACTTCACGTTGAAGGTGTTGCCCAGAGCTATCAAGATGTCGGTAGGGTCCTTCTCTCTTTAGAAACATCAGATAAATTTAAGCAGGTAAAATTAAGGTCCGTGAATCCGTCTCAAGATTCCGCATTCGGTTATAGCTTTGCTTTAGAAATCACCGTGAGCCCTGATATCTTTATCAAAACACAATGAATTTTTCAACAAAAAGTATAGTCGCGGCTGTTCTTATACTAAGCTCGTTTGCCTTAGGGTATTTTGCAGTGTGGCCGAAATGGAACGATTATTCGGCGGCAAAACTACAATTGGACGCAGCTCTTGACCAGGAAAAAAGCCTCCAGGTTGCCCGCGATCAAATGAATGCTTTTCTCACCGAATATCGGACCCACACCGAAGAGGCGAAAAGACTCAATCAGTCTTTGCCTTTATCCTCAAGCGAGATGCATAATGTCCTAAACAATCTTGATACACTGACCAGATCGTCGGGCTTGACTTTGGGCGTCTTGTCTTTTGTTGATGCGCCGCAAGCTGATGATTTGGGTGCGCCTCCGCACTCTATCCGGCCTGTCCAAATTTCACTCAATGGATCGGGTTCTTATGCTGCTATTAAAAATTTCCTTATAAGCTTAGAAAGCAACCTCCGTTTAATAGATATCAATTCGATTACTTTGAATGAAGCTGAAAATAGCATGATCTTTACCATGACCTTCACCACGTATTATCAATACTAAACTATGACTAGTACCAAAAGAAAAATCTATATTGCCTTAATCATCGTTTGCTTCTCAGCGACAGGCGGAGTTTTATATTTCGGTCTGAAGTCGCCTTCGCTTCCCCCGGCACCTCCTGTAACCATTGCGGTTCCAGGCGCTTCATCTAGTCCGGTCACCACTCCAGTCAGCAACCCGATCGTTACCTCGTCCGATGGCTTCTATGCCGTGCCTCAGGTCTTTCCTCAAGATACTAAATTTGACTGGAAACTTTTTGACTCAGACGCCTACAAGAATCTCAAGCCCATACCTGATTTAGTCCTTGATCCAAGTACCGTCGGAACAACTAATCCGTTCGGTAAATAGATAATTTAATGCCTTCAAAATCCACGACAACAACTCGCGTGGCGAATTTTGAAAACTTCTTGGTGGAAAAGAAGTTTTTAAGTCTTGAGGCGCTCAATAAGGCCAAAGCTGAGAGCAGTACCGCACATCGAAACCTCTTTGATTATTTGGTTTCAGATAAATATATAGGGGAGGAAGAATTAGCCCGCGCTCGCGGCCAATTTTTCAATCTTCCCTATATCGATCTGCGGAATCAAACCATAAAGAAGGAAGTTATTGAAACTGTTTCCAAAGACGCGATTTCGAATTATAAGTTTATACCATTTGAAGTAACGGGTAATATACTCAAGGTTGCAGTAACCGACCCCACCAACCTTGCCGCTTTAGGGGCTTTGGAGTTTCTCTCGCAGAAACAAAATCTCAAAGTTGAGATTTATATCACGTCCTTTACAAGTTTTGCCAACGCCGGCCGTAAGTCGGGCAACCTCACCACGGAAGTCACTCAAGCTCTTAAAGAAGTTGAGAAGAAGGAGCAGGAATACGCCGATAAAAGTGTAGCCAAAACTAAAACCGTGGAGCAGACCATTGTTGACGAAGCTCCAATTTCAAAAATTGTCGATGTGGTCTTGCGGCATGCTATTGAGGGACGGGCTTCGGATATACACGTCGAACCGACGGAAGACGATCTGAGGGTCCGTTACCGCATAGATGGAGTTCTCCATAGTTCCTTGATTCTCCCAAAGAGCGTACATTCGGCGATTGTCTCGAGAATAAAGATTCTTTCTAACCTCAAGATTGATGAGCAGAGATTACCACAGGACGGCCGGTTCCATATCAACCTCGATGGCAAACCTATAGATTTTCGCGTATCGACCTTCCCGACAGTGATTGGGGAAAAAGTCGTGCTACGTATTTTGGATAAATCGACAGGGGCCCCGACCTTAGATGATCTTGGGTTTTCGGGGAAGCGGCTTGAGATGGTTTTAGAGGCAATCAAAAAACCACATGGCATGTTCCTTATGACTGGCCCGACCGGTTCCGGTAAATCGACGACGCTCTATGCATTGTTGTCCATGCTCAACCAGCCGGGCGTAAATATTGTAACTTTGGAAGATCCGGTTGAGTATTTTATGGATGGAGTCAATCAAGCCCAAGTCCGTCCAGAAATCGGCCTAACCTTTGCTTCGGGACTCAGATCGATTTTGCGCCAAGATCCCAATATCATTATGGTCGGTGAAATCCGCGACAAAGAAACTGCGGAGCTTGCGGTCAATTCCGCCTTGACGGGGCACTTGGTGTTTTCTACGCTTCACACCAACTCGGCTGCCGGAGCAATCCCGAGACTTATGGATATGGGCATTGAACCTTTTTTATTGACCGCTTCCTTAAATTTGGTTGCCGCTCAGCGCCTGGTTCGCAAAATTTGCGACAAATGTATATCAGAAACCAAACCCACGGAAGGGATTGCCGAGATCATCAGAAATGAAATGGCTACCGTGAAGCCCGAGGAGCTGGAAGGGATTGACCTTAAAACGATCAAAGTCTTTGTCGGACGCGGCTGTCCAGTCTGCGGCAATACGGGGTACAAAGGCCGTATCGGCATCTATGAAGTCATCAACATCAACTCGAAAATCCAAGAACTCATCAATGAACATCTGCCTGCGGCTAAAATTGAGGAATACGCGGTCAAAGAAGAGGGGATGCTGCTTATGAGGCAGGACGGGATTCTAAAGGCGTTAAGAGGCCTTACGACAGTCGAAGAGGTGGTACGGGCAACCAAGGACTAATATGCAAAAACTATTATTCATACATCCAGACCATCGCCTGCACCTGCTTTACAGAAAAGCTCTTTCCGAGCACTTCCTGGTGGATTCTGCTTACGACGGCCTCAAAGGCCTGCGGCTCATCCAAAAACAAAAACCGCATATTATTGTCAGCGAATATAACCTGCCAATTCTTTCCGGTTCTAGCATCCTGAGATTTGTCCGCAATCACCACGAATTATTTTCGGTACCATTTATTTTCTTAAGCGGTTACCATCCCGCCGCCGATACGCTCGGGTTTGGAGCCAACGAATGGGTCGTCTTGTCGGAGACCAATCCTGAAGATCTGATTTCTAAATGCCACCAGCACTTAAAACAAAGGTCAGTAACATATGTATAAATCAACCGAGCTTGAAATAAATAAATTATTGGGGATTGTCTTGCAGAAGAACGCCTCCGATCTTCACTTGGTAGCTGGGAAGCCGCCGACAATTCGTATAGACAGCCGCCTCGTTGAGCTCAAGGATTACGACATTCTCTCGGGCGCTGCCATATCATCCATGGTTGATGTCCTCTTGGGTACTGATGATAGAAGAAAACAGTTCAAAGAAAATTTAGAACTGGACTTTTCTTATG
Source organism: Candidatus Doudnabacteria bacterium (assembly GCA_019659055.1). Taxonomy (GTDB): domain Bacteria; phylum Patescibacteriota; class Doudnabacteria; order UBA920; family O2-02-FULL-48-8; genus JAIFWV01. The sequence goes on along the minus strand of JAIFWV010000010.1, from coordinate 14,711 downwards.
CTTATAAAGACAACGTCCGGTTTCGGGTCAACGTCTATCTGCAAAAAGGATACGTCGCCGCGGCTCTAAGATTGATAGCAAGCAAGATTCAAACCGTAGAGGATTTGAATTTACCGCCTGAGCTTTTGAAATTTACAGAGTTCAAACAGGGATTGGTTTTAGTCGTCGGACCTACTGGTCATGGTAAGTCGACAACTTTGGCCGCTCTGATTGATAAGATCAATCACACCCGGGAGGAGAACATTCTGACTATCGAAGATCCGATCGAATATGTCTATGTCGCGGATAAATGTTTGATTAACCAGCGCGAAGTCGGGCAAGATACCAAGTCTTTTGGAAAAGCTTTGCGAAGCGTCTTGCGTGAAGATGCCAACGTCGTATTGGTTGGCGAAATGCGCGACTTTGAATCTATTGCCACAACCATTACCCTGGCTGAGACTGGACATTTAGTTTTTGCTACTCTCCATACCAACGACGCTTCCCAAACTATTGATCGTATTATCGACGTCTTCCCGGCGTATCAGCAAAATCAGACCCGAAGTCAGCTCTCAAGCATCCTGCTTGGAGTCATCTCACAGCGATTGCTTCCCAAGATCGGTGGCGGCCGCCTGCCCGCGGTTGAGATCATGCTCAACAACAATGCTGTCTCCAATGTTATCCGTGAAGGCAAGACTTATGAATTGCCGAATATCATCAATACTTCCACAGCTTCAGGTATGGTCTCTTTGGACCGAAGTTTAGCCCAAATGGTACAAAACAATATAGTCAAAATGGAAGATGCTGTGCTCTTTGCATCCGATCCGGATACCTTACAAAGTTTAATTGGTAGAGGGTAAGCAATATGCAATATCAATATCAGGCTAGAGATGAAAATGGAACCTTGAGAACCGGCACGGTTGAAGCTATCACCGAAGCCGTGGCTTTTGATACTCTCAAAAATCATGGATTTATAGTTATCAGCATCGCCCCGGTACAGAAAAATGACATCTTAGGCGGGCTCAATATCTTCAATCGGGTATCGGCCAAAGATGTGGTTTTGTTTTCCAGACAACTCGCCACCCTCATTGATGCTTCGGTTCCAATCGTCCAGGCGTTGCAGATTTTGGAATACCAGGTGACTTCGCCCTCCCTGCGAAAAGTTATTACTGAACTCGTACAGAAAGTGGAAGCAGGGGACAGCCTCTCGGCGGCTTTGTCTCAGTACCCAAAAGTTTTCTCTCCCTTGTATGTCAACCTCGTCAGATCTTCTGAACTGTCGGGAACTCTCGATGACGCCTTTAACTATTTGGCGAACCAACTCGAAAAAGACTACGACATGAGGTCCAAAATTATCGGATCGCTCACATATCCGGCGTTCATTGTCGGGGCCCTGATCATTGTCGGCTTCCTTATGTTTATCTATGTCCTCCCGCCGCTGATTGGCGTATTAGAGGAATCGTCTGTGGCTCTGCCCTTCACAACCAAAATTTTGATAGCTAGTACGAACTTCATGCAGAAGTTCTGGTGGCTGGTGATAATCTTGATGGTTGGCGGCGGAGTTGGACTCCGATACTATTCCCAAACATTTGGCGGGAAATACGCTATTGACTACATCAAAATCAAAACTCCGTTTATTGGTGGAATCTTTCAAAAAATTTACATGGCCCGCTTCTCCCGTAACCTGGCCACACTCGTTTCCGGAGGCATACCGATTGTTAAGGCTCTCGAATCGGTGGCGGATATCATCGGCAACCAAGTCTATCACGATGTCATCATGGACGCCGCTCAGCAGGTCCGCAACGGCAAAAGTATCGCGGTCGCCCTTGTTGATAAACCAGAGTTCCCACCAATTATTTCCCAAATGACTCAAATTGGTGAAACGACAGGTAAACTACATGAGATTTTAGATAAACTCGCAAGTTTTTATGAGAAGGAAGTCAACACGGTTTTATCAACCCTGACGACTTTACTTGAGCCGGCAATTATGATCCTGTTAGGCCTGGCGGTCGCCGTCATGGTTGCGGGAATTTTATTGCCGATATATAATTTAGCAGGTGCACAGTAATCACATGTTTGATACAAAATTAAAGAGAAACCTCAAGTTTTATAAGGGGGATTAAGGGGACTGAAAGGAACCAGGGAAACCTTGTTCCAGCTTTCAATTTCCTTTTTGCCTCTGATGACTCAATAGAGGTTTCCTACAATGGAAGGGGGTGAAATCAAAAATGAAAATACTTAGAGCAAAGAATAAATCTTTGGGCTTTACCTTGATCGAACTTTTGGTGGTTATCGCCATCATTGGTATATTGGCCGCCGTTGTTTTGGTTTCTCTAAACTCGGCTCGTGCGAAATCGAGAGACGCTCGACGTTTGTCAGACGTTCACCAGATCCAGACCGCGTTGGAACTCTACTATAACGACTGCGGAGGATACCCGACTACAGCACAAGGTTTAACTGCTGCTGCGGCAGGTACCTGTCCAGGTATGCCCTCATTCTTACAAACTGTTCCTGTAAACCCGACCCCAGGTGGAGCTACTTACGCGTACACATCTAGCGTTAGTTCGGACTATATTCTAACCTTTAGTTTGGAAAATGCTTCGAACAACCTTGCTTCTGGTTCCCACACAGCTTCTCCACGAGGTATACAATAGTTTGAGTTTATTTGACTTCCCCAACTTTAGTTGGGGAAGTATTATGGACTCAAACTCATTAACCACGAATTCAGCTCTACCTATTAAAGTTTTTATCATCGGGATGATTATTGTCATGATAATGCTTGCGATGGTAGCAGCTTTTTTTTCGGCCAAAAAAATTGCCAATGACAAGATTCGTGTGCATGATATTGCGCTCATACAAAAGTATCTTGAAGCCTATCACGGGCACTTCGGTGTTTATCCCGCCGCAGTGAAGAATGCCCCTATCGATTGGCATGGATATTTGGAATATCTACCGGAACCGCCTCGGACCGCTTCAGGATGCTCTGCGGCTGAAAATGCCTATCAATACTCTGTAAGTAACCAAGGCCAAAATTATAAATTGAGTTTCTGTTTGGGGGACAAGACGGACAAATTCTCTGCCGGCCCAAACGTAGTGAGTAATTAAACCACATGTCTTTACAATCAAAAAAAAACGGCTTTGGTATTATTGAATTGCTGGTAATTCTTTCGGTCGCAGGCCTTTCGGTGTCATTGATTTTTTATATTCTGGGAAGTATTAAGTTTAAACAGCAAGACATTCAGAAACTGCATGACGCACGTCGATTGTCGGATATGACGCAGGTTAGGACTGGTTTGGATATTTTTCTCAGCCAAGCCGGAGGATATCCTGATGTGTCTCTCTGGCAGTCTGGGAAGATTGTAGGGTGTAAGTCGGCTCAGATATTTCAACCGCCGCATGATCCAGCTGGTACGAATTATATCTATCAGACAAAGGGCAAATCTATTAGTTCAACGGATTGCGGCAAAGTTTGGCCCGGATATACAATACAATTTACGACCGAGGGAAAAACTTCGATTGGACTCGCTGGTACTTATTGCTTGACCGCCGATCGCGGAATTATCCCGAGCGCCTGCCCGAAATGATGTTTAATTTTCTATATAGGAAGCTCAGCCAAATAAAACCCCTCGTCTACCTCGGATTAATCACCTTGGTAGGTTTTTATTTGCGGATAGTTAATTTAGCGCAACAGCCGCTTTGGGCCGACGAGGTCTTGAGTCTCGACATTTCGACTTACCTTCAACCCCGGGAAATTATTAAATATCTCGCCGCAGTCGAGGTCCATCCCCCGCTTTACTATTTGTTTTTGCATTTCTGGACTGATTGGTTTGGCGCCACAAATTTCATGGTCAAGGTTCCGTCCTTAGTTTTTGGACTGGCCTGTATCGTTGCCACCTACTACTTCGGCCGGAGCTTGTTTCGCAGCGAAAAAATCGCTCTGCTAGCAGCTTTCATAATTGCGGTTATGCCGTTTCAGATTGAATTCAGTCAGGAAGCCCGGCCCTATATTATCTATTGTTTTTTTGGAATAATTGCGGCGATCAGTATTTGGAAATATTACGAAACCCAGAAGTCTGTCCATCAATTTTTTTATATTGCGGCGAATATAATTGGATTGTATTTGCATTACTCCTATGTGCTGATTTTGTTGCCTTTGGCGAGCTGGAGTTTCATCCAAATATATCTGAGTAAAAATAGGTCAAGATCGTTTCTTATATGGCTTTCGGTCCACACCGCTGTTTTCCTTGGATTTAGCTTTTGGCTCATACCTTTTTTGTTCAAAACTATTGTAGGCGGTTCTACTATATATGGCTGGACTAGATCATACTACTTTATCCGCGAGTCTGATTTTTTTCCAGCCCTTATTAGTCAGTTTGTTTGGCTGACAAAAGAGGGCTCTCTACCGCAAATCCAGCTCCTCGTGGCTTTTATTGCACAAATTCTGTTTATGTTCGCCGCCGGATGGGTAATCAAGAATAAATCCTATTCAAGAACGGATTTAAAGCCGGCTGGGTTCCTGGTTTGTTTGTTTCTGTCAGGAACAATTTTGTTTTTTGCGGTTCCTCAATCGGTGTCGTATAAGATTTTATTCCAAAGCCATGCTATCTTTATATCAGTAATCTTAGCTTTGTTAGTTGCTTGGGTGCTAGCCAGTCTGCCTAAAAAATCCGGAGCAGTGATTTTTATTATTTTTGTATTAAGCCTTATACCTTATGATTCGGGTATTCTCGGGAATGACAGCTTTTGGGATCAAGACTACAATCTTGAGGCTGGCGGTCAATTCATAAACGAAAATTTCCGGGTCGGGGATATTGTTATTGTTTCTGTTGGGTTCATACGCACGGATCTTACTCATTATTTGGATGATGGCATACCTGTTTACGAAATCCTGCCGATTAATTATTATGGGTTGGATGAGTATAGCTCGAGACATACGCTAGGTTTTGTAGAAAACGAATTTCAATCACGATTCACAATCCCTTCAGAAGGGGAGACTGAAAGTAAAATAAGCAATTTGGACAAAATCAATCGACCAGGACGTGTTTGGCTGTATGGATTTTCTGAAAGTGATTTTACCGTTCATCACTGGTTTAACCACAGAAATTGGAGGCATGTCTATCGAAATTTAGGGAACGTCTTGCGAGTTGATCTATATGAGAGGCCAACCAAATGATAAATGGAAATAAAATTGCGGTTGTTATGCCGGCATACAACGCTGAAAAGACGCTTGTGAGATGCTATCAGGACATCCCTCAAGGTTTGGCGGATATCGTAATTTTGGTTGATGATTGCTCGCGTGATAACACCGTCGAGGTTGCCAGAAAACTTCCCATTATTGTCCATCGCCACGAAAGAAATCTTGGCTATGGCGGCAATCAAAAGACTTGCTACCGATTGGCCTTCGAACATGGCGCTGATGTGATTATCATGCTCCATCCGGACCATCAATACGACCCCAAATTTATTCCAGAAATGGTCAAGGAGATTACAGAAAACAAGGAACTGGTCGTCTTTGGTTCCCGTATGATCAACCGTGAGCATGCCCTGGCCGGAGGAATGCCTAGGTGGAAATTTGTGTTTAATATAATCCTGACTAAATTTGGGAATATTCTGCTCGGTACCGAATTAAGTGAATTCCATTCCGGGTTTCGCGCTTACCATCGGAAGGTTTTTGAAGTCACGGATATTAGGAGAAATTCAGATAATTTTGTTTTTGATACACAGATGATTATTCAACTCAAAGATAAAAATATCAAAATAAAAGAAATCCCCATTACTACTCGTTATTTTCCCGAAGCGTCACAGATCGGACTGATCCCGTCGATTCGTTACGGCTGCGGCATCCTTTATCACGTTTTCTTGTATAAGACAGGATTAACTAAATACTAAATGCCTATAATATTTTTCATCTCAGGCCTGATTATCGGAAGCTTTTTGAACGCGGCTATCTATCGGCTTTGGACTGGACAGGGGATAGTGTATGAACGATCCATCTGCCCTCATTGCAAACATGTCTTGAGTGCGTGGGACTTGGTGCCAGTATTTAGTTACTTATTTTTAGGTGGGCGTTGCCGCTATTGCCGTAAGCGTATTTCCTGGCAATATCCTTTAATCGAGCTTGTTACGGCCACGTGCTTTGTTTTATTAGCTCAGAACTTTCAATTTTCAATTTCGAACATTCAATTTTGGTTCCAGTTGGTTTTCATCTGCTTCTTTATTGTCATTGCGGTCTTTGATCTGAAGCATTATTTGATACTGGATAAGATTTTGCTGCCCGGATCGGTTCTCGCGTTGATTTATGCAATCTACACGCATCACCTTCCACAAGGACTTGTGGGGATCCTGATTATTTCAGGGTTTTTTGCACTCCAGTATTTTATTTCTAAAGGGCGATGGATTGGATTTGGCGACGTTAAGCTTGGTATTTTTTTGGGACTCATCTTTGGAATAGGGCAGGGGATTATTCTGTTATTCCTCTCGTATTTAGTCGGTGCTTTGGTGGGGGTGGCTTTGATTGCGGCCGATCAAAAGGAAATGGGAAGCAAGCTGCCTTTCGGGACTTTTTTGACTTTTTGTGGTATAATAATGTTACTTTATGGTAAGGAAATCCTATCTTTTTACCTGCAACTTATAGGATTTTAGACACAAAAATTAATTTCAAACCAAATTAGTGCCGATTAAACAACAGGCTTTTAGTGTTATTGAGCTAGTTATTGCTATCTCAATCATCGCCATTCTGACCACTATCGTTATGGCCAATTTTCATGACGCTAATAAGTCCAAAAGCGTTCAATTGGGCGCAGACGCAATCGCCAGCGCATTCCGGACTGCACAGGAAAATAGCCTCAATCCCAAAGAGATCTCCGCTATATCCTGCTCGCAAGGCAAGGTCCCCGGCGAATACCATTTAATCTTTAATATTACTCAGCCGACTATTTTTACCCTCACGGCCAAGGATAAATGCGGCAATCCAGGGATTGTTCTGCAGACCTTCAACCTCCCTAAAAATGTCGTTATAAATACCGTAGGAGGTCTGAAAATAGATGGTGCCGCCGTGGCCAGCCCCTTAGATTTTAAGTTTGAAACACCTTTTGCCAAAGCCACAATCTCATCTGGCTCTGCAGTTTTTCGCAGTTTTACTCAGGGCGAAGTGGTTCTGGCATTTAATGACGGAAGTTTTACAAGACATATAATCTTAGACGGCCTGTCCGGACGAGTGGATATCCAATGATGAGAAAAACGAATTCACAATCGGGTCAGACTTTGCTGGAAACCATCATCGCGATTTTTATTTTAACTACAGTTTTGACTGCCGGCTTATCTCTGACGATATACTCCCTGTCACATTCCGATAGAACAGGGGAGGAGATTATCGCAACCAATTTGGCTCGCGAAGCAATCGATGTAGTCAGAAACATGCGCGATACCAACTGGCTTGAATCTGATGGCCGGGCTACCTATGATTTGGCAACTGATTGCGCGATAGGTGCTAATACTTTTTCTTGTTTTCCCAAAGCATGGGAGGGTGTGCCATTGAGCGCTGGCAGTAGTCATTATTATCCGCTTACAGCTGGGACGTATCGGTTGGAGTTCGACCCAGTAACCAATTCTTGGAATTTGGCAGTCAGTCCGGTAAGTTACGCTATGTATAGGGATACAGACGGGTATTATTCCTATAGCGCACTGGGTGCTGTTGGCGTTCCAATTTATTCGCGTAAAATTGTGATCACCCATATCTACGGGAACCCATTCTCGGCTTCAGATAATCCTACTAATCTTTCGGAGCTCAGAGTTACTGCTGTCGTGGGATGGACCGGCCGCGGATGCCAAGCTATGACCGGCACACCTCCGGATCCGAGCACCACCAACTGCAGTGTGGCGGCTAGTGAGAACCTAACTAATTGGAAGGACTACCGGTGAAAATTTTCAAATTGCAATTTTTAGATTCCAAAGAAAATGGCTTTACTTTAATCGAGATTGTCGTGGCGGCAACATTATTTGCTTTCGTAGTAACTTCTTTGTTAGGAGTTTATCTTTCCACTTTGCGCCTCGATTCCCGAACCCGGGCACAAAGGGCGGTCTCTGATAATGCCAGATTTATCATGGAATTTATGGCCAAAGAAGTCAGAAATGGCCACATCGATTATACCTCCTCAGGCTGCGGCAGTGTACTCACAAGTGTTACTGATCTATGCCTTATTAACCAAGGCAATGAAGCCGAACACATTTATGCGGAAACTCCTTCCGCCTTGGGGACTCCTGCTGGGACGAACCTTGTTTTGGCAAAAGGCGCAAGTTCTAGTAATTTGAATTCGTCTGCCGTTAGGATCACCAAACTTAAGTTTTTGGTAACGCCCGCGCATGACCCTCTACTCTCAAGCTCCCAAGCCAGCGGATACAACGAACAGCCTCACGTCACAGTAATTCTCGAACTTACTGCTTTATCGACCAAAGATCCCGTTAAATTGAGTTTACAGAGCACTTTTTCGCAAAATTATTATCCGCCTAGGCAATAATGAGAGCTATAACTTGCAATTCAAAATCTAAAGCTGTAAATTCTAAGCAAGCCGGGGTAACTCTCTTGCTCGCGGTTCTTATCACCGCTGGTTTGACATTGATCGCATTGACTATTTCGGCCTTAACTATTCAGAGTATTCGTAATTCCCGCGCCGTGACTCTCTCGGAACCGGCCATCGGCCAGGCTCACAGCGGCGCCGAAGAAGGTGTCTGGCGAATTAAAAGGTATGGGACGGTGGCTAATTGTGACTCACCTTATTCTGGTGAACAGAGCGTATCTTCGGATATTTATTCCGCCCGCAATTATTGTCAGACTATGAGCCCGGCTTCGTTTGAATTGTCTTCCAATAATCCCTTTATTTTCTTTTTATATGACCCGGCTTGGCCAAATGGGGTACCGAATTCAGTTACAGGATTATCATGTTCCGATGGCGTCCTTTTGGATTTATCCGAAATGGACAACGGGGGATATAGCAGTATGGATATCACTCTTCCAGGCAGTGCAGCGCATAACCTCAGTGTTTATGTTACGAGGCTGGGCGGGAGTGCGGCCGGTTCTCCGGCTTCCTATCCGATTCCCGTAACAGTCGCTCCCGGCGGAAGTATTAGTATAAGCAGTCTCTTAGGTCCGCAAGGCTGCGGCCAAGATAACCGCATGCAAGTTAAATTGGTTTATTGGCTGGGCGGTACAACCGGAGCTGAGACCGCAACCGTAGGAGTCAACACAGATATCGGCATGCCCGGCTTCCCGACCATAGACTCTACCGGATGCGCCCAGAAGGGTGCGGGTTCCGGCAATGAATGTACTGCCGCAGAGATTTACAGCCGCAAAATCGAAGTGACGGTACCGAAATAGGTCATAGATAAACAAAAGCCCGCTTTATTTGAGCGGGCTTTTAATTTAATTTTTGTTCTTGTTTTAATCTAAGGGAGTTTGATTATCTGCCCGGCAGTGACTAGATCCGATTTCTGGAGATTGGGATTGACTGCGATAATATCATCCGTGGTAACATTGAACTTCTTGGCGATGGCGGTCAGGTTCTCACCTGCCGCAACAGTGTAAACTTTGTTAGGGACTTTGCTTGTAGTTGCCTGCGGTATTTTGAGGCTCTGGCCGGAGTGCAAAACGTATGGTTCAGAGAGGGAGTTGAGCTGGGCAATGAGATCCCATTTCACATTATACTTCTGGCTGATATTAAAGAGTGTATCTCCATTCTTCACACTATATATAGTAAATTGATCGGCATTTGGAGTTTCTGGCGATTGGACCTGGGTTTCGGCCCCAAGCACGGTCTGGTTTGATCCGGCATTGACCGAGGTCGCCAAGTCTTGGGTTTGTATAAAGGTTGCAACTGTTTTATTATTATTGGAGGAACTACCTGACTTGGGCCAGAGATTGTAGCTTAAGAAGACTGACAGCAGTAAAAAAAATACACCAGCGAATGCGTACTTGGTATCACGGCGTGAGTGAGGAGTGATTTGGGCACGTAGTTCTGGCGATAGATGCGGCTTGATGGACTTCATTTTTTCTCTCGTTTGGTTTTTTATTAAGTGAGCTTATCAACACCCAAATTTTAACTCGGATAAAACTCTATGTCAAAGCAATTAGATATTCGTACAGCGAAAGAGCGTATTACCAAGCTCTCAAATCAGATAAATGACCTAAGATATAGGTATCATGTCTTGGATGATCCGTCGATAACTGATGAAATTTATAATTCGCTGACCCAAGAACTGATCCAGCTGGAGCAGACATATCCACAGTTGAAACTTAGAAACTCCCCGACCGATCGTGTGGCAGGTGTCGCTTTGGATAAATTCCAAAAAGTTCAGCACCAAGCTCGGATGATGTCGCTCAATGACGCCTTCAGTAAGGACGATGTCTTGGCCTGGCAGGATCGCATCCAAAAATTAGTGCCGAATTCAAAATTAAGTTACTTTGCCGAGCTTAAGTTTGACGGCTTGGCCATCTCCGTCCGCTATCAAAAAGGCGAGCTGGCTATTGCCGCCACCCGCGGAGATGGTTTTGTCGGCGAAGATGTGACCAATAACATCAAGACCATACATTCTATTCCCTTAATCTTACCCAAACCGGAAACGATTGAAGTGCGCGGAGAAGCGATTATGACCAAAGAGGTGTGGAGGAATTTAAATAAGCAACAAGAGAAGGAAGGTAAGCCAACTTACGCCAACACCAGGAACGCCGGTGCCGGTAGTATCCGGCAATTAGATCCAGAGGTCACCGCTTCCCGCAAACTCCAGTTTTATGCTTACGATATTGCCGGCAATAATCTGGCCACGCACGAGGCCGTGCATACCAAACTTAAGGAGCTCGGGTTTCGCTTTACCAAATATCAAAAAATTTGCAAAAATCTCGACGAAGTCTTTGCTTTTTACGACGAAGTCGGCCGAGTCCGCGAGTCTTTGGGATTTGGGATCGATGGCATAGTCGTCTCGGTGAATGAATCCGAAGTTTTCCGAAAGCTGGGCGTTGTCGGTAAAGCCCCACGCGGCAGTATTGCGTTTAAATTTCCTCCGGAACAGGCGACAACGGTTGTCGAAAATATTTTCGTCAACGTCGGCCGGACCGGGAAGTTGACACCAGTCGCCGCCTTACGGCCCGTATTTGTGGGCGGCACCACTGTTTCTCGAGCCACTCTCCATAATGAGGATGAAATCCGCCGTAAGGATATCCGAATAGGTGATACCGTGGTTATTCAGCGGGCGGGAGATGTCATTCCCGAAGTGGCCGAAGTTTTACCGAAGCTTCGCACTGGCAAAGAAAAGAAATTTGTCATGCCGAAAGTCTGTCCTGTCTGCGAAGAACCTGTCGCACGGCGGATTATTGGGGAAAAAGACCGAAGTGCTGATTATTTTTGCGCCAATCCCAAATGCCCGACCAAAAATCTGAGGTCGATGGAGCATTTCGTCTCAGCCTTTGATATTTATACCGTTGGCCCCAAAATTTTAAAGCGATTCAAAGATGAGGGTCTTATCTCCGATGTCGTGGATCTATTTTATTTAAAGAAAGAAGATATTCAATCTCTCGAACGCTTCGGAGAGAAGAGTGCGGAGAATATAGTCAATTCCATACAAGAACATAAGAAGATCACTTTACCTAAATTTATTTATTCTCTTGGTATCCCGCATGTAGGAGAAGAAACGGCTTTCGATCTGGCTCAGCGCTTTGGTTCTGTGGAGAGGCTGATGGAAGCCACAGTTGCAGAGATCAATGCCATACCAAACATCGGAGAAGTCGTCTCAAGGTCTGTCCATGAGTGGTTTGCGCAGAAAGCCAACAAAGAATTAGTCAAGGGTTTGATCAAAGCCGGGATCAAGATCGAGACGATCAAAATCAAGACTACTCCGCTGACTGGCAAATCAGTAGTGGTGACAGGCTCGCTCGATTCCATGAGTCGTGATGAAGCCAAGGAAGCCGTGCGCAAGGCTGGCGGTGACTGGGTGTCTTCGGTTTCCAAAAACACCGACTACGTGGTGGTCGGGGATAGCCCTGGCAGTAAGGCCGATAAAGCCGAGAAACTGGGGGTCAAAATTATTGATGAAAAAGAATTTTTGAAACTACTGAGTTAGCTCAGTAGTTTTCGTTTGACCTCGGTAATATATTCCTATACCATGCAGATAATTTAAGTTGAACTTTGACATAGTCCCAAGGAGGACGTAATGACGACGCCGAGATTTTATATGTATCAGAACGAGCTCGTCCTCGAGGCGCTGAATGAAAAGGATCGGTACGTCTGCTTTATCTTCCGGTTTGGAAAATGGCTGCATTACGAAAATGTCATCGATCCGGTTGTTACAGGCACTCATCTAACCGAAACAGAAGCTACCGCTTGGCTGGCGCAAATATGGAGTCGTGATTTCCGACAGGAACTGAGTACCGCGGAAGCAAAACGCAAGCTCTTTTGTTGGAAAAACAAACCGAGACACGTCTTGCGATCACAACAATTCGATCGCGAGTTTCTGGAAAAGTACCTTTTTTGTGAGTCGAATCGGATTCAGGTGCTTATGGCCCAGCGTGGAGGAAGAGAGTCTCTGCGCCAAACGTGTAGGCATCGGATTTTGCTAACTCATTTCTATGAGCCTTCTACCAGGACCCGCTTGTCCTTTGAGTTCGCCGCCCTGCACTTGGGCATGCACGTTTTGACAACGGAAAATGCCGCTGAATTCAGTTCTGCAATCAAGGGTGAATCCGCAGAAGACACCATCAGGATTCTGTCCGGGTATCATCCGGATGCGATTGTAGTACGGCACAAGCAAGACGGGATCATAGATCGCATGGCCAGGTTTAGCTCTGTTCCTTTGATCAACGGGGGCGAAGGTACAGTTCAGCATCCGACTCAAGCCCTATTGGATGTCTATACGATTTTTTCCGAGAAGAAACAAATCGATGGCCTGACGGTCGTCTTCGGAGGCGATCTCAAATATGGCCGCACAGTTCGGTCCTTAGCCTACTTGCTTTCTAAGTTCGATGGGGTGAAGCTCGTTTTTGTCTCTCATCCCGCATTTAAGATGGGTGAGGATCTCAAAGACCATTTGCGAGAAAGGAAAGTGGAGTTTGAAGAAACTGAGTCTGTAAATAATGCGCTTCGGCAGGCAGATGTAGTTTACTGGACTCGCGTTCAGAAGGAACGTATGAGCGAAGATCTGGCAAAAGAAAGCGAGAAGATCATAAGCAGGTTTACGATTGGCCGCGAAGAATTGCGGAACATGAAACAAGACGCCATTCTCATGCACCCACTCCCGCGCCTGAGAGAGATAAGATCGGATGCCGATCTGGATCCTCGGTCAGCATACTTCCGACAAGCGGAAAACGGCCTCTACGTTCGGATGGCTCTATTGCAGTGGGTAACGGAACCAGAGATAGATTAGAACTGACAAGCGCTGCATCCTACACAGGTTGCGGCGCTTACTTTTTTGGAGTAGAGTATCTGACATAAGGAGGGGTCATGGGGAGTATCGAGGTTCGGTACTACAAAGTTAGCGGCAAATTGGTCCGGGAGACGAAGCTTGCCGACGGACAGCCTTCTGACAAGCTCTGCCATTTGCTGGACCCGCAAGGTCAGCGTCCGTTTCTAGAGCCAGAGCTAATTCAGGAAAGCGACAAAATTCCGGAAGACGAAGCCGCAGAGATGTTTGCAAGACTCGCCGAAGCGAGCGGACAAAAACTGAGCCTTACCGAGGCCAAGGAAAAAATCCAGACAACAATCTAGTCGGAGGTGCTATGGATTTACGAAAGCGGTGGGAATATTTTTCCACCGAAAAGAAGACTCTGCTTCGCAAGGATCGCAGCGACGACACTTACGAAATGTGTACTCATGCCGGCTGGCAGGTAGTGTCGGGGTTTGATCTCACCAAGCTTCGGAGACTGTCCTGGGAACAGGCCAAGAACCTGGTCGCCGAGAAGGCGCGGGCTTGGAAGATCTTTACCCCCAAAATGGCTGAACAGAAGCTACTCGAACACACCCGCTGAAGGGGAGTTTCACGAAACGGGCCGGATCTTCCGAGCCCGTTTTCTATTCACATATTGTCCCCAAAGCCTATCTTGACATAGGGATTTAAAAAAGTTATAATTGGAACAAGTTAAACATAAAATACTTAAAAAAGGCCGAATTATGGCAAAAACATTACATTCCCTCGCAAAGAAAGGCGGTATAGGAGTCTAGAACGCACGATTTATTTGTGTGCCTGGAACGACCGCCGAAAGGCGTTTTTTTGTGCCCTAATTTTAGTATCTACAGTTCAGTGCTTCACCGCGTTGCTTGACTTAAGCAGGTTCTGAAAGCAAGCACTGTATTGTGGATGTTAAGGACAGAACTTTAACAATTTACCGGCATCTATAGAAACAGATTCGATCAAACCTTGTTGAACAAACGTTCGATGAGAACAAATGGTAGAGCAGGGAATGATCTAAGATTCGGGATTAGATCCGAATTTTAAGAATTTGTTTGAAACAAAGTCCTCGTCTTGTAAGCGGGGCAAAAAAATCCGACTCCAGTCAAAGAGTCGGTTAGCAATTAGTAATTACCAATTGCTAGTCAATAAATCCGAATTAAACACATAAGAGTGTACGGCGGATGCCTTGGCAAAAAGAGCCGATGAAGGACGCAGCAACCTGCGATAGCTTCGGGGAGGTGGTAAGCAACCTTTGAACCGGAGATTTCCGAATGGGGAAACCTATATGCTGGAAGAGCATATGT
>JAIFWV010000009.1 GCA_019659055.1 Candidatus Doudnabacteria bacterium | reverse complement strand
GGGAGAAAATTTAATCGCGCCAGAACATTTGCCACAAATTTTCTGTCATCTTCGCTTGCACTACCTTTGGCTTGTATACCGTCGAGTTTAGCGGCAAGCTCCTCAGCCGAGGCAAAATCGTACCCTCCGGCTTCCCTAATCTTGTCGGTACGCTTGCCTCCGGACTGCTCACCCAAGGCTTGTCTGCGCAAATCCATACCGCGGTCGTGCTTGAGATCACGGCCGCGTCTGGCGTACATAAACATCCCAGACGCAAGCCCGCCGGCGAGCAATGCGGCTGTGGTCGGAGCAAAGAAAACTGCGGTTCCTGTGAGTAGACCGGCCCGCACGAGACCTTTAGCCGCGCCTTGTCCCAACACGGAACCAAAAACTGCATAACCTAAAGGATTTGCTATTGCCTTATTTAAAACTGGTATCGATTCAGTGTTTTCTACAAACCATTTTTGAGCTCGAGTCAGCTTACCTTCAGGCATATTGTTTCTGAGATCTCTCTGCGCCAACCCAAGCTGTAAATCGACGTTCATAATGCCGTTTAAATAATTCCGCACGCTTTGTTCGTCTTCGCCTTTACTGACCTGTTCTTCGATGATTGCGGAAATCCGATCCTTGTAGCTTTCGGCTAATTGCCAAAAATTGTCGGCATAGAGAAGTCCCATTTTCTCCTTTTCGCGTGTTTCATCTTTGGTAAATTTTTTGCCGTGAAGCTTGTCATAAATTTTGGAATCCATCACTGCCGCTTCGAATTCTTTGCGCGACTTAAATCCGCCCTTGGCGTTTTTATAAAACAGCTCAGCCAAGGCAGAATTGATTTCCGGGTCTTTGACAATCTCCCCCTTCTCGTCGGCATCCACAAAATCTTTTTCGTAAGATTTGATAACCTCGTCCAAAATCTCGTAATTTATATTTTCATCGCCTTCGACAACATAGTGTTCTTCTCCAAACTTAAGTTTCCGGACTCGATCGGTCCAGCCCAGCATTCTTCGTTCGATGAGCGTTCCTAAATTCTTGCTTTTGGTGATGTCTTCTACAGCCTTTTTGCGGTACCAAAGCCTCCAGCCTTCCTCGGCCATCCTAAACGCCCACTTGGTAAGCATACCTTTGCTTTCAAGCAGTTCTCGCGTCTTTTCATCGGCCATCCGATTTGCATACTGCTCAACAATCCGGCTGACATCAATAACTCGGCCGTTGATATTGAGAGTCTCATGCACAGGTTCCGGCCGTATCTCCGATTTTGGGGGAATAGGCGGGGCTTCCTGGCCAAGCATTATATCTTGAGCTTCACGCTCAGTCATTGCGGCAGTTGCTGGTAATTCTGGCGTTGCCTGAGTTTCTGGAATGGTTGTAACCGCAGGTGCTTCTACCTGGGTCTGGGCTTGTGCCACTTCGTTCGTAAATTCACCAGGTGCCATAGGATGGCCGAATCCTGCAGTTCTGGCTGTAGCTGTAATAGATGGTTCGGATCTGTTTACCGGATTTTTCTTGGCTCGTTCTGTTCTTTTGTAATTTTCATACAGCTCAGCATTGCTTCCAGGATCCAAATCAAAACCATTGCCGTTCTTGCGTTGTGAACCGCCGTATTTTTGTGCATACTCTTTGGCATCATAATCATCAAGAGTGCCATCGACATGCTGAATCCGCGAAGCGCCTGCTTCTGCCTTCACTTGGTTTGTTGGCGGAACATCCAGTTTGCTCAAGGTTTCCGTTTGCGGCTTGGGATCGGCTATAATCGGTCCTGATGCAGGTTTGGTCGTAGGCTCCACGGTAGGCTCAGAAGTTTTTACTTTTGCCGAATTTGTCCACGTCTCCTCATCTTTGCGCTGTCTTTCTCGGGCGGCAAAGAATGAGTCCTTGTATTCTTTAGTCTTTGAGACTTCACCAAAAGTTTTTCCGGCGTAGATCCGGCCTTCCGCGGCCAAATCAATATATTCTTTGAGCTGTGCCGCGCTCAAATCGCTTGTATCTTGATTAGGGTTTATTTTAAGGGCTATTTGTTTGAACTTTCTTTCCACTTCATAGATTGCTTGCTCTATTTCTTGCTTGGTTGACCTGACATCAAACTTGGCGCCAACCCTTTTGCCCCTTGCGCGGCTACGGTCTATGTCTTTCATATTCAAAGGCGCCGATTCTGCGGTCCTAGGCACAATCTTAGGTCCGACAGTTTGCACCTCAGGTTCTTCTTGTGGTTCGCGATCTTTGGACCAGCGGGATCCGGTTACCGCTTGTTCGCGGCCAGGACTGCTCATGTCTGCGGCAACTTTTTTATGTTCCGGCCTCAATGATTCAGAATTCTTTTCTGCATATTTTTTAATTTCTTCAGGACTTGCTACACCTTCCAGCGCTTCCTCGATCCGGTCGGTATAGACCAAGTTGTTCTTGCGAGTACGCTGATCAATCCTCAATTTGAGTTTATGTACAGTATCTGCTTTTTTTATATCTTTGGTGGGGATGCCCAAAGCCCTTGCCTTCCGCTCCAAGACAAGCATTGAAAGGTCGTTTAAGTTTTTACCATCCATATTGATCGGTAAGATTCCTAAGGCAATCCCCTCGGCGTATAGGTCCTTAATCGGATCCTTGTCTTTGACAATTCCAAATTCCGTCAAATCCTTGAGGATTTGGTCTTTGGTGCTTGGGTTATCGCCGGCGTATTCGGGATTCGTCTCAGCTTTTTCTTTATGCAAAAAATCCTTAAACGCGTCTTCGAATTGGCCGCCAAATTTTGATTCGTTTTCTGCCATTTATCCTTCCAAAAAAGCCTGGGCGAATTCGCGCATGGCTTCGGCAAATATTTTATCGATATCTTTAATACTGGAACGCAAAAAACTCTGCACCGCTTCCGGGCCTTCATCGGCCTTGGCAGTGAGAGTCTCGAGTTCCGAAACGGAGAGATGTTCTATTACGAGCTGGTTGAATCTGACTTCCAGCCGATCGAAGAGATCCGAAATCATCTGCTCTTTGAGGGCACCCTCGGTTTTGATCCCTTTGTCTGTGAGGAGTTTTTCCAGGAAGGTTCGGATTTCCGGAGTAATATTTTTTTGCAATTTAGTGGATTTTTATATCTTGTTGATCCCAAAACGTGAATAAATTATAACACAAGGGCATCAATTCTGACAAATCCCCAGTTGAATCCTCGACATCAAACTATATTGGGCAAAAAATTAGTTTTATGGTTTAATATAGGTACGATTGCGGTCCCAAAAGAAACAAACAATGGCAACAAAAATCATACATACAAAAAACCTACGATGGGTGGATATTGTAAACCCCGACAACGAGGATCTTTTATATTTAAAAAACAATTTCAAATTCCACCCACTCGATTTCGAGGATATAGTCGCAACCTCCACCCGCACCAAGATCGACGAATACGATGCTTATCATTTCATCATCTTACTCTTTCCGTATTTCAATACCGAACTCCAAGAGATTCGGCCGGCCGAGGTTGATTTCTTCGTGGGCAAGGATTACCTCATCACCATCCACGACGGGAGCATGAAGACTCTGAGCAACCTTATCAAAAATGTCGCCGCCTACGATAACGTCCGCACTGAGTACATGGGCCTCAATGCCGGTTTCCTGCTGTTTTCCATCCTGGAACTGCTGTTTAAACGCAGTTTTCCCATTCTCGATAAGATCAATAAAGAAATCGCCCAAGCCGGCAAGGAAGCGTTCGAGCTCGACCTGATCACCCTCCACAAATTAGCCAAGCTCAAGCGCAATATCATAATGTACCGCCGGATCATGAAGATGCACAAATTTATCTTGACCAAACTGGCCTACAACAAACGCGAGTACATGATGTTCCGCGACTCAAAAGTTTATTTCCAAAACCTCATCGAGACCGCCGAAAACATCTGGGACGTGCTGGCCTCGGACAAAGAATCCGTGGAATCCTTTGAAGACACCAATCAATCTCTGGCCAGCCACAACATCAACCGGGTCTTGCAGATCCTGACCATACTTTCGGTGGTGATCGCGACCGTGACTATGATCACCGATATTATGATTTTCTTTGAGCGCGTGAATATCGAAAAATATTTAGGTCTAACTTCGGATTTGCAATTGGTAATTCTCGTCACGGCTGTCCAATTCTTGATTGTCGGCGGCATGCTACTGCTCTTTCGCCGCAAACGCTGGCTCTAAAAACAGGTGGTAGTTGGTAGTGAGTAGGTTGTAGCAAATACAAAGTTTTTTTGTTAGACTAAGCCTGCGGTTGACTACTACCTACAACCTATCACCTACAACCTCGTTTATGCTTAAGCTTTTCAATTCACTATCTCGACAAATCGAGGAATTCAAGCCCATCTCGCCCGACCAAGTCGGGTTTTATGCGTGCGGTCCCACAGTATATGACTACGCCCACATCGGCAACCTGCGGACCATGATTCTCTCGGACCTCATCCGCCGGTCTTTGGAATACAACGGCTTTGCTGTGACTCACATCATGAACATCACCGATGTCGGCCACTTAAGCGGCGACCAAGACTTTGCCGAAGATAAAATGGAGAAATCGGCCAAGACACCCGAAGACGTCATGGCTATTGCTGAAAAATTCACCCAAGTTTTCTTCGATGACCTCAAGGCTCTCAATATCCTGCCGGCTGACAAATACCCCAAGGCCACACATCATATCCAAGAACAAGTAGACCTCATTGGCAAACTCATCGAGAAGGGATTTGCCTACGAATCCGACGAAGCGGTATATTTTGATGTCGCGAAATTCCCAAGCTACAACCAACTCACCGGCCAGAATCTAGACGATATGTTGCTTGGCGCGCGGCAAGAAGTTGTCCGCGATCCCAAGAAAAAAAATCCCATCGACTTTGTACTCTGGTTTAAAGCCGTGGGCCGTTACCAAAACCATATCCAGCGCTGGCCCTCGCCCTGGGGCGAAGGGTTCCCCGGCTGGCATATAGAATGCTCAGCCATGAGCGCCAAGTACTTGGGCCAGCCGTTCGATATCCATAGCGGCGGCGTGGACCTCAAATTCCCACATCATACAAATGAAATTGCCCAATCCGAAGCAGTATCCGGAGTGGCTCTGGCTAAATACTGGATCCACGGCGAATTTCTGCTCATAGATCAAGGCAAGATGGCCAAATCTGAGGGCAATTTCCTCACGCTCAAATCTCTTGTCGACAAAGGTTTCAATCCGCTCGCGTTCCGGTACCTGGTACTCACTTCGCACTATCGCTCAAAGCTCAATTTCACCTGGGACAGCCTGACTGCGGCCCAAAATGCTCTGAATAATCTTTATTCAGAAGTTTCGACATTTGACCCAAATGGAAAGACTATTCCCGAGTATGAGCAAAAGTTCAATGACGCCATAAACAACGACCTCGAAACGCCGCAAGCACTGGCAACGGCTTGGGACTTGCTCAAGTCTGAACACGAAAGTGCCGACAAACTCGCTACCCTCATCGAATTCGACAAAATCTTGGGTCTCAAAATCCAGGAGACCTGGGAAAACTCACACGATGTGCCGGATAGCGTCCAGAAGCTTGTAGCTGAGCGCGAGCAGGCTCGCAAGGATAAAGACTTTGCCCGCTCGGATGAATTACGTAAGGAAATAGAATCTCAAGGCTATACTCTAGAGGACACCCTCGACGGCGGCAAAATCAAAAAGAAATTCTAAACGCCAAAAGCCCTAGGAGGAATTATGCGCAGATCCCGTGTGCTCGAAGTTGGCCGAGCAAAGAGGCTCCAGCTCGCCAACCGACTCCGAAATCGCCTGAAAGCGACATCGCAACCAAAGCCCGTGGAGACGCCGCGGCCAGTGAAAGCCTGATACAAGTCCCCGATCCCCAGAAGCCTAACAGCTGAGGGGATTTTTCTTTTTTGAGTTTACATGCTTAGCAATTTGGTATAAAATATTATTGATCAAAACAAATCCTGAGGAGGAATCAAAGGAGGCGCATCATGCACAGCGACCCCTTGGCCAAGCGCAAGCGGCTCGTGAAAGTCCGCAAACGGATCGAATCCGCACTCGAGGAAAAATTCGCAGACAAGGAAAGGACTCTGGACATCTGGCGCATGCGCCTCAAGCGCTTCGACGCACTTCGCGCCGCAGACAAGCCCACTCTCCAGCTCTCAGCTGAGATCTCATGGATCAAAATTCAGCTGGCCAACGACGGGATTTTCTCCGACAAGAAGATCCGGTCCTTCGGCAACGGCCATGACAAAAATTGCGTCTGCAATGATTGCTCATTGCGGTTTATTGACCGCTCACAGCCATCGTTTCAGGCGATTTTGGGAAGCTAACCCAAACCCGCGACCAAATAGTATCACGGAGGTCCAAAGATCATGTGCTTACGCCGCCCCGAATCGCAGAGCATCGGCCACGACACCGATGTAACACCCGAACAGAGACTGACCGATCAGCGCGTGGCCGACGGCCGCGAACTTCAGGAGAACATCCAGCACCACCGCCAGGTCGCCGCAACCGTGAGCGAGCACCGCTGCCAGACCGTGCCGGCCGACCCCGAAGGACACTTAGGCTACAATTAGCCGTATGGTCCCGGATTTCCTTCCCACAGGAAATTCGGGGCTTTTTTCTTGACAAACTCAAGCAAAGGGTGTATAATATAAGAAAGATAAGTTCTTGAGGCGGCCACATTGGGCCGTTTTTTTGCATCTATTACCATCTCGACCGAAGGGAGAGATCCCTCTTAAAAGAACTATGTACTACGTATATATAATGGCAAGCGATAGCGGAACTTTGTACACTGGATTTTCCACAGACCTCGTTAAGCGCGCTTGGGAACACAAAAATGATTTTACTGATGGTTTTACAAAAAAGTACTCCTGCCACAAGCTGGTTTACTATGAATGCGGCCAAGATTTTGATTCAATGTTGCGCCGCGAGAAACAGATAAAAAAGTTTCGTAGATCTAAAAAAGAGGCACTGATTAAATCTATTAATCCGGGATGGAGAGATTTATACCCTAAAATTGCTATATAGAAGCGATTTCTCGCTTCACTCGAAATGGTTCCGCTATATCTAGCCTGACTTATCCCCTTTTCCCCATTGTCCACAGGGTTGCTATAAACATTTACTGAATTCATAATATCTAAACCAAACAAATGGCTACCAAGAAAGAAAAAGACATCAAGACAGTGCAGAATTGGTCTGGTCGCATTCCGCCCCAAAGCTTGGAGGCCGAACAATCCGTACTCGGGTCTTTAATTCTGGACCGCGACGCGATTATCAAAATCGCCGATGTGATTTCTGCTGAAGATTTCTACGAAGATAAGCATCGCGTCATCTACAACGCCATCATCCGCCTCTATGACGAGCGCGCCTCTATAGACATCCTCACAGTCAGCAACAAACTCGAAGAAGGCTCATCGCTTGAGAAAATCGGGGGCGCGAGTTACCTCACGACTCTGGTCAATTCGGTCCCATCTTCGGCACACATCGTGCACTACGCCAATATCGTCCGCCGCAAAGGCACTCTGCGCCGTCTCATCTCCCAAGCCACGGACATCGTCTCACTGGGTTACCAAGAAGATGTCGATCTCGATGTCCTGCTCGACTCAGCCGAACAAAAACTCTTTTCCGTCTCTCAGCAATACCTCAAACAAAACTTCGTCTCACTCTCGGAAATTTTGCACGAGACATTCGACCGCCTCGACGAACTCCACCGCGAAAAAGGTAAACTCCGCGGCCTGCCCACGGGATTTACGGATTTGGACAACAAGCTTGGGGGCTTACAGAAATCGGATTTGGTGATACTTGCGGCCCGGCCCTCTATGGGAAAAACTTCTCTCGCGCTCGATATTATCCGCAACACTGCGGTCATGTACAAGAAAAACGTCGCCATATTTTCTCTAGAGATGAGCAAGGATCAGTTGGTGGACCGCTTGCTTGCGGCCGAGGCCGATGTCGATCTTTGGAAAATGCGCACCGGCAAACTCTCGGACGTCGGCGCCGACAATGATTTCGAGCGCATCGGCCATGCTCTAGGCCGGCTTTCGGAAGCGGGAATCTTTATCGATGATCAAGGCGCGCTAAACATTATGGAACTGCGGACTAAGGCCCGCCGCTTGCAAGCCGAACACGATCTCGACCTTATCGTCATCGACTACCTCCAATTGATGCAAGGTCACAATACCGATAATCGCGTCCAGGAAGTTTCCGAAATCTCGCGTTCGCTTAAAATCCTGGCCAAAGAACTAAACATCCCAGTTTTGGCCCTGTCCCAGCTCTCGCGTGCGGTAGAACAGCGCGGCGGCGACAAAAAACCACAGCTTTCTGACCTTCGCGAGTCTGGATCTATCGAACAAGACGCCGATGTGGTAATGTTTATCTACCGCGATGAGATGTACACAGGCAAAGACACCAAGAAGCCGCATGTGGCGGAAATCCTCATTCGCAAGCACCGCAACGGCCCAACCGGAGAAATAGAACTCTTCTTCGACGGCGAGAAAACTACATTTAAAAATTTGGCGAAGACGCCGAGTGTCGACGACGTCATGATGGCCCAGATAGGAATAGAATAAATATGGAAACCATTGGAATAAAAGAAGATCAAATCAAAATCAAACGAACGATTTTCAGCATGGATCCAAGGGTCGAAAAAACGACCAAAGTCTCCCGTAACATTGATTCCGGCACTACCCAATTACAACAGATGGAGACCCTCCTCCATACCCTGCTTCGCCTCGAAGCTATCCGCGCCAATGCCTACGACCGCTGGCAGCCGTTTTTCAACGAAGCCAAAATGAATTTTCAGGGCTTAGTCGCCTACCTCGACGTTTTTCACAACGACCAGTCCACGATAAGGAAATTGCAAAAATATTTCCAGTCCCGGCAAAAGACCCTCGACCAACTGCGTCGCGACCGGAATAACGAAAAGCTTGTAAGCAAATACCAGCAGTGCAAAAACTACGGCAACGAACTCATGGAAGAACTCCGGGAAAAAATCTATTCGCTCCAGCTGACTGCCGAAGACTTTCGGTCTAACTCAATCTAAAATAAAACTGTCGCATGAAGTGCGGCAGTTTTTTTATTCGGGTCGTCCTCCGCTTGTGATTAGTTTCAAGCCGGGTCTGTTTGGGTGCCTTGGCAGGCCATCATCCCTCCAAATAGCTGGTTAAGATTGTGTGCGCAAAATTGGGATGGGTTCGCAGGAAAAACTTTTGGAAATCCTGGTTTTACGCGCAAATCTGCCCGAAGCCAAACCCGGCCAAAACTATACTAACGCAAACAAAATCCTAGGACTATTGTAAGTTTGGGCAAAAGAAAAACGGCTCTGCATTACTGCAAAACCGTCATTTGGTTTAGAATACGGGCCGCCAGATTTGAAGTCAGTAGTTTTTCCCAGCCACCGACTTCGGCTCCAACCACGCCAAAGATCTGGCGGCCCTCGATCATCCACATACCTCCTTTCGTTCACCTGCGGACACTAGAACGCGAAATTGATCGTACTGCGCGCCCGCACTGACCACTGGTTTTGCCAGTTACGGAACAGGCCGACCTCGAGTGAATTCGAACGCTGTCGGCCAGGCAGGAGTTTGAAGCCGAGTCCTGCAGTCCAGGTACGCGGCTTGCCCAGAGTCTTGCGCAAGTTCACGTCCGGAGCCAGACCGAATCGCCCTTTGCGTACAAACCGCAGGAGCGGATTGGCTACAACAGCGAACGTGTTCGTCGGCGGACCGGTAATACCGTGTTCGTAGCGCAGTACCGGGAATGCCCATGTTATACGCGGCCAGAACCGGTAGAATTGCGAGCCGAGGATGAGCGAACGATCGTTGTTCTGATTCTCGCTCTTGAAAGCGTCAGCCAACAACCAGGTTTTCGACGTTTTCTTGAGAAACACACCGCCTCCGACCTCGCTGTAAAACTTCTTCTGGCGCGGCGTGGTGGTGTTGACCGTCTCCACAAACCAGCGCTTCTCGTAGAGGGAGACGCGGAACTGAAGATTGGGATCAGGCGGACTTCCTGCGGTGAGAAACGATGAATCGCGGAGATCAAGCTGGAGCAAGTGCTCCGTTTTTTTCTTCTTATCGCCCTCGGCTTTCTTCACCGTCTGCGCAATCGCGCCGCCGGTAACCGAAAGCAAAAACGAGAGGGTGCATCCGGCGACGTTCACAAACTTCGCCAAACCCCAAAGCCTAAGCAGGCCAATGAGTCCCGCTAATGCGAACAGTGTCGAGAACGGAAGCATGTCGGCGGCGTAGGCGGTCAAAGCGTCCCAATGCCACACAGTCTCAGTGGGCTTGTCGATTGCCAGGAATTCTGGGTCAGTTTTCCGCCGCTGTTCGACGGCTGCACGGATCTTCAAACGGTCAGGCATGGCATCGAGTGCGTTTACGTTCATCCGCCCCAATTGCCAAACTCCGGCACTGATAGCGGGATCGTTGGCCAATCCTGGATATGGCGTAAAGAGACCAGAACCTCTGAACTTGTTCACGAGCATGAAATTGTTGTAAACCGTCTCCATGCTCAGGTTCGGCAGTTCGGCCAGAGTGCGCTGAGATGCTTCAGCGATCATTGCCATGGCTTGTGCTTTGTCTAGGGCAGGAAAATCGTAAGTGTGACTCACGGTCTCCAAAGCCCGGCCCCACACGGATTGCTTCCACGGTAGGAGTACCGCCGCCGAGGAAACGAAGCAAAGCACAACCACGATGTATCCCAAAGTGCGACCTATCTTATCCATACCGTCCTCCTTGAAAGACACTCAATTATATATCGAACGGAAGCTTTAGTCAATCCAATAATAGCTTGTTTTTAGCTCAATTTTTGCTAGAATACTCTAGCTATGTCTACCCTACCGAAATCGATACAAAATCTTATCAACCAATTCAGCAGGCTCCCTGGTATTGGCCCCAAGTCCGCGCAGAGGCTGACTTTTTATCTGCTCAAACAGCCCGGGATCGACGTCGAGGCTTTTGCCAAAGCCGTGAACGAATTACAAAAAGACATCATCTACTGTTCGGCTTGCTTCAATATGGCCGAAACCGACCCCTGTAAAATCTGCAATGACAAATCCCGCAGTCAGAATCTTCTGTGTGTGGTCGAAGACCCTATGGACGTCGTTGCCATGGATCAAATCTCGGATTTTTCTGGCGTATATCATGTACTCGGCGGAGTGATTTCCCCACTTGAGGGCGTGGGACCCGATAACCTCAAAATCAAAGAACTGCTTGCGCGCGTGGGCAGTTCGTCTGAACCCAAAGAAATTATTTTGGCCACCAATCCTTCGCTTGAGGGCGAAGCTACCGCCATGTATATAGGAAAACTTCTCAAAAATCCTTCGTACTCGCACGTAAAAGTTACAAGGATCGGCCGCGGCCTGCCCATGGGTGCGGATCTTGAGTACGCCGATGAGTTTACTCTCTCTAAGGCACTCGAAGGCCGCCAAGAATTTTAGAAATTAGGTATTAGAAATTAGAAATTTAAAAATCCCGCCGAAGCGGGATTTTTTTACATACCCATTGGTTTGTTCATACCCATACCCGCGTTGTCGGGCTTACACATTCGGCATCGTTTGCCGTGTGTTGCTAACTCATACAAAGCTGACAAAGCTACCAAAGCATAAATTATGTTGTTTACAGTGTCGCCCAAACCCCAAGTTCCAATATCCACGCTAAAAATCTTAAGTCCCCAATTCAGACCCCCAACCACCAACAAAACCCAAGTGACCAAGTGCAGTGCTTTCAATTGAATCACCCCCTTTTTGTCTAAGTTTCTTAAATTTCAAATAGAACTCAAGCAAAGCATAACACCAAATAAAAAAGCCCTCAAGGAGGGCTTAAGTTATGGATTCAATTTCGACAATGGTTTGGGATTGTCTGTGGCCGGTCTTGCGGCGATACCGCGACTTGGCGCGATACTTAAAGATCGTGAGCTTCTCGCCACGGCCTTGCTCGAGGATTTTCCCGGCAACTTTGCCACCGGAAATATACGGCTTGCCCAAAGTTACGGTACCACCGTCAATAGTGGCTAAAACTTTCTCAAAGATAACTTTATCGCCGGCTGAGCCTGCGAGTTTTTCTATAGTCAATTTTTCCTTGGGAGAGACCAAATACTGCTTCCCGCCCGTTTCTATCACTGCTTGCATAAGATCCTTATGAATTTAAAAGCCTCGATATTTTAACAAAATCCAGTGGCCGCGTCAAGGCTCGGATATGGTCAAGGTATCCCCCGTATTGACATCGTGACGGATGGTCCAGCCGGCATTGACCTCCAGGACTTTGTCGGCCTTAGCCTGAGGAGCGTATCGGACCAGATTTGCATCCGGGACTCCAGGTTCTGGTTTGATATTATCCGTAATGCCCACGATTCGGTTGCCATTAATCCAGATAAAGTCGATGCCGAATTTCATGTCTTTCATCCAAAACGAAGGCGTTTGGGGTTCGGAGAACAAAAACAACATTCCTTCGGTCTCACCTATGGAAGGTACGCCGCTAAGGCCGGCTGTCCGTTTTTCCGGAGTATCCGCCAGCTGGACCGTGAGTTTGTTCTGCTTAATTTGGACAACGCGATCGGTTTTGAGCACGGATTTATTGTTACAGGCTACGGCGATGAGGCTTATAACTAGCCCCAGCATTAAGAATTTTTTCATAAATTTTGGACCTTAATTTTGTTTCGGTTTGACTATAAAGAAAATAAAACTCACAAGCAGAGCCATAACCCCGACCATGATCATGAGGGCCACCAATTTACCCAATGATTGCAGGAACAGGGCGGTAGCGCCAAAGAACCCGGAAATAGCATAAAGGAAAAGTACAGCCTGGGGTTCGGAAAAGCCGATATCAAGCAGTCGGAAGTGCAGATGCCGGCGATCACCGGAAAACGGCGACTGCCGATTGAATAGCCTCTGTAAAATTACCCACAGCGCATCCAAAAGCGGTATCCCCATGACCAGCAGAGCGGTGGCGATTTTACCTCCTGAGACGATAGCCAGGACTCCGAGCATAAATCCGGCAAAGGTTGAACCACCTTCCCCTAAGAATATCTTAGCTGGGTAAAAATTTAAAATCAAAAACCCAAACAGGGCTCCGGCCAAGGTAATCGCCAAAAATGCGGTCGGCGTCTGCATCACCTGAGGCGTCAAAGAAAGCAAGAAAATCACCACCGCGCCAATAGCCGAAATCCCCGTGACCAAACCATCCATCCCATCCAGAAGTTTCGTCGTATAAGTCATGCCAAGCGTCCAAAGAAATACAATCAACGCCGAGATTATGGGAAATCCAAACAGACTTTGGTTGAGCTGAATAATCTGGCCGCTGAACGGGTTGTGGACTGTAACGGCGTGGATACCCGAAAAAACAATTGTCAGCGCGGCCAGGACCGGAAAAATCACGGTGTACGAGGGTGGCATGCGGTAGCGGTCATCGAGATAGCCCCCGATCATAAGAATAAACCCGCCAGCCCAGATCCCGAGCAGCACGCGCAAAGGCAAGGTGCCGTTTAGAAGGTAGCCCCCGAGCACCCCCACAAACAAAGTAACCAGAAAGAAGCTAGAAAAAATCGCCACTCCCCCCAAAGTCGGGGTTGGGCTTTTGTGGAACCGGCGCTCCTCATCGGGAAAGTCGATAATTTTGCGGCGTACGGCCACGCGCGAAACCAAGAACGTTGCAATAAACGAAACGAGAAACGCTAGGCCGAATGCCTCAAGAAAAATACTTTGCATTTTTTAGAAATTAGGTTAATTAGATTAATTAGGAATTTTATTTAATAACCGCCTGCTCAACTTCGGGATTGTTGACGCTTGTAGACTTACGGATCTTGGGTGTGACCCAGAATTCCATGTAGCGGCCAAACATGAGCCGCGTCTGGGCGTCTATGGCCGGCATGGAGCCAAACACCGAGGACACAATCGGCGAGAAGACCCACTGCACGATCATCGAAACGGATTTCCACCACGGATAGCCTTTGGGCCGGGGCGGCAGGAGGACCATGTTGACGTACATGGAAAAGAGTAAGAAGAACGTCGCAATACTCATAATCGCCCGAGTCATGATCGGCAAATTGACCGCCACGACTGTGGTGCCAAAATGCGTCCCCCCCAAATACAAGGGCATCCAGCCCAAAATCGCGATCATGATTGAAGCCGTGGCCCAGAAATAATGCCCTTCGATTAATCTTTCTGCATATAGTAATTTTTTCCAAAGGGGTATTTTGGTATTTTTGATAAATTCCGGGATAACCATAGAAATTTCGGTTACTCCCCAGGCCCAGCGGCGCTTCTGCTTGTATTGCGCGACGAGCGTCCCCATATAGCTTTCACCCAATACGGCATCCATGGAGACTGTGGTAAACAGCGGCCGCGTCCGATAATCACCGTTGAAGTGCAGAAAACATTGCCAAAAAATATGCGAATCTTCCGGGATTATATCCACTCTCCAGAACCCAACGTCAACCACTGTCTTGAAGCTCATCGAATGGGACGAGAACGTAATCAGGCGGTCGGGCCGCGAAGCCTCCACAAGCTGCCAGAACGAAGACGAGACAGCAATGACTCTGGCGATGGCCGGAGTGTCCCAGATATTGTTGTGAAAAAGCGGCATGGGCTGGTAGCTGGTCTGATGCGGCTTGTCGGTGGTCAGGAAGTCAAAAGTCAAATGCGAAAAATATTGTTTATCGATGACGGTATCGATATCAAACACCGAGACCAAAACATTTTCATACAGAATGCCTTTCCCATCTAGATACTTCTGAGCGGTCTTGGCGGCGTAGGTAATGTTGGCACCCTTGCCTTTGGCCTCGCCCGGGATGCCGTCGGGATGCTTAACGACCAAAAAATCAAAAAAGCTATGCTCGTACTTTTGGCGCAAGAATTCGGCATTCTGCTGGGCCTCAACTCCTGCCCGCTCCTCGACAGCCAAAACAAAAATGAGATGGTCTTTGGGGTAATCAGCCGCAAGATATGATTTTACCGACAGCTCCACCACCTCCAGACTTTCTTTGTACGTAGGCGCGATTATCAAATGGTAGATTTTTTTCCAATCAAATTCTCGGCCGGCGTTGGAAAGTTGGGTTACGCATTCCAACTGGTCCGTGTACAACCGCTTTAGACGATAGTTGGGTTCGCTTTGAATTTTCTCAGAAAGGAAGCCTCTGAATTCAGAAGGGTTGGCCAGTCTCTCCAGCCATTCCATCCAATTGAGTTTGTTGTGAGTTTTTAAAGTTGCGTATGAATGAAGCAAATGCAGGGCGACATTGCCGCCCTTGAGGAACCAATAAAGGTCAAAGGCGATGATATATACCGAAACCCAAACCGGATGGTAATAAGACAAAAGCGGCGCGCCCAAAAGCGTGCCCCAAGTCAGTATACCGGGAAAAATTTCCAAAAATCTAGTTAGTCCGTCTCGTTTATTATTCATTTACCAAAATAATTGCTATGGAAGCAGTCAGAAAAATAATTTGAATGACCAAAGAGGAAAAATTCAAGAAATAAGCGGCGAGTTTCTCTTTCTTATAGAAATAATTAGCCAAGATCAGATCGGCGGCCAATAAAATCAAAGCAATCCCAGGAACCAAATAAATGTATTTGGCCTTGTCCACGAAATCCGCGCCGTATATAAAATTGAAATGCAGGATTATAGTTCCTGCAGATCTACCCAGCTTGAAGTAAAGTAAGGCCCAATGTATAATATTGATAAGCAAAGAAAGCCCAATACTTGTGGCATTATAAGGGTCAAAAATATAGCGTTTCTGGCGTAATTCAAGGCTGCTTAGTTTCGCAGTAAACATAGTGAAATTATACGATTTTTGGCGCAAAATATCAATCTCGTGAAATTTTTGAAACAAAACTATTTACTTATAATAATTCTGCTCGTCGCAATTTTTTTCCGCTTCTATCAGATAAAAACTTTTCCTGGCGGATTGTTCCCGGACGAAGCGGCAAATGGCTTGGACATCAACTCTATCTTCAAAGGCGATATCCAGCCTTTTTACGAACGCGGCAATGGCCGGGAAGCTCTATTCTTTTACCTCCTCGCGGCCTCAGTCTCTGTTTTTGGCCGCGGACCATGGCAGCATCATATAGTCACCGGCATGGTGGGCGTGACCGAAGTTTTGGCAACTTACTTTTTGACCAAACGACTGTTTGGCAAAAACGTGGCTCTGCTTGCCAGTTTTTTCATGGCCTGCTCAAGCTATGCGGTCATGCTCAACCGCAACGGCTTCCGCGCCAACCTCATCCCGCTTTTCACCACTCTTACTTTTCTATTTATAGTTAAATTTTTCCAGACGCCTGAGTTTCAGGCCAAATCGCGAGCACTCTCGGCTCTGTTGGCCGGTTTAAGCTTTGGGCTTGGATTTTATACCTATATTTCTTATCGCATGATGATTCCCCTGCTTATCGGCATGGGATTTCTGCTTTGGATGGCCAACCGCTCGCAAACCCGCGAGTTGTTCCGGCGTTATACCAAACCGAAAATTATTTTTGCCACGGGGTTTATCATTGCTTTTTCTTGGATTGGAATTTATTTCATCCAGCATCCCGGTGCATTCGTGGGGCGCGCCGGACAAGTTTCCATTTTCAATAAAGACTATAATCATGGAGATATTCCAGGATTATTCCTCAAGGTTACCAAAAAGACTTTACTTAGCTTTTTTACCCAAGGCGATCTAAATTGGCGGCACAATGTCTCAGGCTTTCCGTTTTTGTCATTGTTCTTGAGTCCATTTTTCGCTATCAGCCTCACACTATTTACCTTGGCTTGGATTAGATTCCTTTACCAAGTCTTGCGGCAGAAATTAGAACAACAAACAGTTTATCAGGCCTTGGTAGCGGTCTGGTTTTGGTTTATGATAGTTCCTGAAATTACCACAGCCGAAGGCATCCCGCACGGACTCCGGCTCATCGGAGTCATCCCCCCTATCTTTATACTTGGGGCGTGGAGCGTAAATAAAGTTTGGACTTGGCTCAAAAAGCTTTTTCCAAGCAATCAATCCCAATGGGCTTTTGCCGCGGCGTTCTTGGGAATTATTTTGATTTACAATTACTACCTCGTCTTCCAAATTGCCGCCAAATCTCCAAATGATTATTATGCATTCCGATCAGATCTTACCGACGTTTCAAAGTATCTCAACGAGCGGAGTAATAAATCACAAACATACTTGGTTTTAGATACGTTTTCGGTTCAGACAGTGGACTACTTCACGACTACCACCAACAACCCTTACATTCTAGAAGATCCGGCACAGAGCTATAAAGTCAATCTCAAAAAGAATGACCAAGTCGTGTTTACCATGAGCTCACTTTTTGACAGCATTAAATTTTGCCAGACTCACCCCACTGCCAAATTAGCCAAACAAGTCATAAATCAATTTGGACTCACGGCCATGACAGTCTATGAACAGCGGAATCTCAAAGGCGACAAATGCGAACCAATCACCAATCCAGGCTTTAACACTAATCCAACACAACAGTAAAATGCCAAGAAAAATTACCAGAAAAGAAATTAGTAGTCTTTGGCTGATCCCGGTCCTGCTTGTCGGATTCTTTTTCCGTCTCTACAACAACACGGCCGTGGCCCTCTGGCATGA
Organism: Candidatus Doudnabacteria bacterium; assembly: GCA_019659055.1. GTDB lineage: Bacteria > Patescibacteriota > Doudnabacteria > UBA920 > O2-02-FULL-48-8 > JAIFWV01. The sequence continues at coordinate 9,013 of JAIFWV010000009.1, read as the reverse complement.
CGAGGCTTTCTCAGCGCTCTACGTCCGGGACTATTCCTGGTCTGAGATGATGTACCGCATCGGGCTCGATGTGCACCCGCCGCTCTATTACTGGCTGCTTCGGATTTGGACTTTTCCTTTTGGGATGGGTCTTATTTCCCTGCGCGGATTTTCGATTTTGTTCGGAGTGCTCACAGTCTGGGCGGCATACCTCCTGGTCAAAAAAGCGTTTGGTAATCAAACCTTAGGTCTCTTGGCGGCTCTCCTCGTCGCTCTAAACCCGTTCCAGGCCCAATACGCACTCGAGGCCCGCATGTACACTTTGGGTACGTTTCTGATTTTATATTCAAGCTATTGGCTGCTAAAGGCTTTGGATACGAAACGCTGGAAAGATTGGATTATTTACGGTGTTTTGGCCGCCGCATGCATCTACACGCATTACTATCTTATTTTCTCAGTGGCCGCTCAAGGATTGTATTTGGTTTATTGGCTGTTCAAAAATAAACAGGTCAACTCAGGAATCTTGAAAAACCAGACCATTCGTGTGATTGGAGCTTATGCCTTGAGTTTCATATTATTTTTGCCGTGGTTGAAACAATTCTTAATCCAAAGATCGCGAGTGGAACACCAATACTGGATTCCGCCTATGGACCGCTGGTCTATACCAAGTACCATATGGAAAATGATTTTTGGCGGCCAAGGCATAAGGCATCTCATCTTAGAAATCGCAACCATAATCACAATAGTGATTATCTATCTTTTTATCCGGAGGATCAAAAATCAAGAAAAATGGTTAATTCTGTTTGGCCTGCTGGTGCCGTTTGTGGCGTCAATTTTACTTTCGCTTCAGACTGCGCTCTATCTTGATCGCTATTTTGTTTTTGCCTCGCTTTACTTCACCATCCTGGTGGCGTGCATACTTTACCAGATTCCGCGGCCCCAGATGCGCCAGGCTATCGCTGTACTTTTTATTACGGCGATGGTCTTCACCTTTTTCAAAAACTGGAGGGATATGAAAATAAAAAATATATTCATCGATAGGTCACAAAATTTTAGGCCGGGCATGGCCGCAGCCTCAGCTGTCGTAAACGAATACGCACGGCCCGGCGACCGCATCTATGTCGGCTCAAGTTTTGTCTATTTCACTTTCCGATATTACAACCACACTGGAATTTCTCCAAAACTGATCTCCTCAGGACCACTCGAAAGCATCCCTCATTTCTCCGGGACGGCCTTGCTGTCGCCGAACGATCTGGTTCTCAATGACACTATTTTCAATAAATCGGAAGTCGAAAGAAACGATACTGTTTGGCTGGTCTGGACCACAGGGTTTGGGAGCAACAAACCCAATGTGCCTGGAAGCTGGAGCACAGTCGCGGAATACCAATACCCGGACGCTCCGGGGTTCAAAGGGGATATCTATATCACCCAGTACCATGTGAACTAAAAAAAGAAAGCCTTGCCGGATTGTCCAGCAAGGCTCTTTAGTCGCTACTTCTTCTCGCCTCTGATCTTGATTGTCCCGTCCTGGCACAAGCTGATTGGCCTCATGCCGGTGGGTGCGATTACGAACGTTTCGCCCCGCTGGACAGAAGCGCTTTTGAAATTTGGCAGTTCTCCTCGTTCCAGCGCTTCTTTGATCGGGTCTTTCTTGAGCTTGAAATCAAGCAGGTCGAGCCGATCGTGCTTGATGAGCTCCAAGGCAACCTTGTGTTCCATACCGGCTTCATAGACCAATGTATCTTTCGAATGAAGCCGCCAGCTGAACGACCCCGATGAAGTCTTAATCGTCCTGACGGTGCCGTTGAGGAAATCGTCCTTCCGGCGTATCGCAAACCGCGCGAAACGTCGGACGATGCGATTGAGGGCGTGCCTCAGGCCTGAATATTTTTCGATTTCGGAATCGATTTCCTTCAGGCGGTTTTTATGCTCCGCCCTTTCTGCTTCCAGGTCCCCGACCTTATTGAGATACTTATCCAGCTGGACCCCAATGGATTCGATGTAGTCCGCAGCACGAACCGTATAACCTTCCTTCAAAGGCTGAACGAGATTTGTAGTCGTCATTATTCCTCCTGCCTCTTGTATATATAATACAAAATCCCGAGCTTTTTTCAAGCATATTTAAACGCCTCAGCTTAAGCTGAGGCGTTTATTTCTGATTTTATTTAGTTGCAGAAGGAGAAGCCGTGCTCTCCATAATTTTGACAGGTCCGCCCCCAAACCCCGGATTTGTGTCGCGATCCAAGATATTCTTAATCAGAGGCACTACCACTGACTTGCGGTAGAATCCCGCGTCTGTGGGCTGTTTTAGGACTGGAAAGACCAGAGATGGCACCAGGACTTGCTGGGTCGAATTATTTATTTGATAATCCCACATGCTGACGTACTGCAGAGTAGGAGTGCCGAGTTCGATCTCCACTATCTTACCTTGCGCATCGCCAAAGTAGCCATACATACCGCCTTTTTCGGCGACCTTGAGTATTCGAGCAGGATCAGTTACGGCATCGTAGCTTGAGGCTTCGTAGTTTTGCGTCGAGAGGTTGTAGACACTTGTAACTTTGTTGGAGCGGATGTTTACGCCGACCATGAGTCCGACTTTGTTTCCGGATTCATCATAGACCTCGTCATTTTGAATTTTGAGAGGATAGACGACATTGATGTATTCCGGCCAATAAACAAATGACTTCGGGCTGGCTTTGAGTTGTGACTGGATCTGCACGCGGTAATCATTCATGACTTCCGGTTGACCGTAAGCCGAAGTCGAAATTCCGTGATCAGCGAGGAATTGGTTGGCTGTAGCAATGAGTGTTGCATCATCCGGAATATCGGATTCTTTAACCGGAGCTGGTGTCGGACAGCCATCAAGCGGACAGGCGAGTTTAGATTCAGCCGCATACATGGGACCATCGAAGTACCCCGAAATCGAGACTGTGCCGCCCATGAAATCAATATAGATATTGTAACCATCTTGCTGGTTAAAGCTTATTGATTGAGGTTTGCTACCAGGAAAACTATCCATGTTTACCAAACCCATACCTAAGGATTGTAATCCCGAAAGCAAGGATTGTGTATCCGGGACTTGCTTTTTGAGGACATCCAGTTTATCCGAGCTAAGATTAAGATCTTCTCCTTTGTAAACATATTTATAGTTTATAGGTTCGTAAGGCATCATCTTTTCACTGATCCCGCTCCCACCACCCATGCCAAAGGCTGTAGAAGGCACTGCCGCATCGGTCTGAGCTGCGCCTCCGCCGCCGCCTTTGCCGCCTACGGCTAGAGAGAGAGTGGCCAAATTGCCGAAAGCGCCGTCAGCGGCTCGGACTACGCGCACATCTGATCCGAAGCTTGGCAAACCCTTCTCGGAATTATTTATCTGTAATTTTTGCAAACCGACCAGTGCCACGACAAGCAGCACTACAACGGCCGAAGCCGAGACAATAATTTTTTTCATAAAGCTTTCCTTAAATCTGGACCAGGCATTGTTAAGATTGGGTCGATTTTCCATTTCTTCCAAAAGTTTGACTCGAAGTTTTCGCACGAATGCAGTGTCGATTACCGGATCCGGCCGCGCCGAAAGCAGAGTATAGAGAATCTTCTGAAGCTCTGTACGGTGCTTGGCAAATCCCGGATCAAGCTTGATTAAGTCCTCCATGATTTGGTTGATTTTGTCATTCATAAAATTTTCGTTAATCCTGCAAACAAAATTAATGATAAAACCATTTCCTTCTGCATCTTGGACATAATCCTGGAAAAATTTACCCGCAAGTTAGCGGAAGTTTTGCCGGTAATCTCTGCTATCTCATCGTAGCTTAAGCCGTCCCATAACCGCATAATTACCAAATCTCGTTGATCTTCTGGCAACTGAGTGAGGTATTTCTGCGCCAATTCCAATTTTTCTTTGAGTTCATAGTCTCGCGAGAGATTGGTGGAATCAGAAATATCGAAGGCTTGTTCTAGGTCGCTGGTGGTTTTGCGAGTGCGGTAATGATCAATGACGGTGTTACGGGCGATGCGGAAAATCCATGTCGCAAAATTGGCTTTCCTGTCAAAGCTCGTGAATTTATGAAAGGCCTTAGTAAAGACTACGCTCGTCAGGTCCTCTGCGGTTTCTCTATGATGAGTGCGATAATAGACAAATCTATAGATGCGATCCAAGTATAGATCGTACAAGGCTCCGAAAGCTTCGATATCGCCTCCGGCAATCCGATTGATAACTTCTTGCTCGGTCAAGTGTTTAATTTTTAATGTTAAGCGCTTATCTGTATATAAATACGTAAGCTTATGAAAAATGTAACAAGCTATTGTATAGGTTCGACAGTACTTTTGATGGCACTGGCAGTCTCAGGCAATCTGTCTGGATCGGTCTGCTGGCAAGGAGTCGCTTTGAAGCAATAATAAGCCCATTTGGCGAGCCTGAGATCCACATAGGCCAATCTGGCACGGTCGCCCGGGTGGATTTGTTTACTAAGTAATAAACCCAGGTTACTGATTTGATTGGTCACTGGCCTGTCCGTAGAAAAAAATACCGACCAGCCTTCACTCGAGACCAGCTCTACTTCCGTAGCACCCTTTCCCGGGATTTTGGCTTTTACCAAAGGAATTGTAATTTTGGTTGGCCACTGCTTCTCAAGTGAGACTACAAACGGAATAAGTTTGCCGCCCACGACTTCCCCGGTTTTGATATCTTCGTTTACAGTATCGACGACGACGAATTGATCCTTGGTCCCTGCGCCTGCTCGAATGACAAACCCCTGATCGTCGATAAGAAAGTTTTTGTCCCCTTGGACAAAAGTTAGCGCCGGAACTCGTTCGCTCACCTCGAGGCTAATCTCATTGGGCCAAGCCCGGCGGGATTTGACCTCGCGGATTTCCGGCAAGTTTTTTGAAAATAAACTATTGACCCGGCTTTGGTTGAGCAGAAAAAAACTGTTCTGCGGCACAAGCAAAAATCTTTTGCCTTCGAGATTGGACACAAGCTCCTTGATTTGATCCGAAGATACTTGCTTGTTTCCAGATACTTTGATGCTGTTTATCAAAAAATAAGGCGAGAGGACAAAAAAATAAAAAATCGCAGCAAAAACCGCTACAGCAGCAAATGTTCCGGCTTGCGAGAGCCCGGTTTTGGAAAAGAAGGATGAAGCTCCGCTCTGTGCTCCCAGTCCCAACCGTTTATAATTTTTTGCTGTTGTAAGTTTTTCTTTGAATTCCCGCGATCCGAATCGTCTGTAGGGATCAATTTTTTTTCTGTGCTTCGAGAAAATCTTCATGCTTAACCTATAATCTTATCAATAAATTGTGTAAATGACATCCCAGCGGCTTGGGCCGATTTTGGAGCAAGAGAATTTTCAGTCATGCCAGGTATGGTGTTAATTTCTAGAAAATAGAACTTGCCGTTTGAAAAAATAAAATCAGACCGAGTCAGTCCCTTACAATTAAGACTTTTATGGATAGCTACCGCAAGTTCTTGAATCTTTTTGGTATAACTGGCGTTTAACCTCGCGGGAACTATTTCTTCGGATCCTCCCGGTTCGTACTTGGCTTTATAATCAAAGAATTTAGACTGATTCGGAATAATTTCAACTACTGGTAATGCTGTCCCGTTTAGAACGGGCACCGTGAATTCCTTACCAGGAATATAGTCTTCAACCAGAACCTGATCATCGTATGTGAAAGCTTTCTTTATACCTAGACTCAACTCATTAGGATTATTTGCGATACTCACGCCCAACGATGAACCTACGTTATTTGGTTTTATCACACATTTTTTCTTGAAAGTAGGTCTCGAGGAATTCTTAATTAGAAGACGGCCATTCGCAACATCTAATCCGACCTTCTTTGCCTCTTCTTTACACAAAGATTTATTCATCGCTATGGCTGAGGCTAGAACTCCTGACGAGTTGTATTTAATTCCGATTAAATCCAGAACCGCCTGAATCCTGCCATCCTCCCCTCCCGGACCATGTAGAGCCAATAACGCCTTATCTATTTTGCCCGCGTTCTTTATTAACCTTGCAATTGAATTGGCTTTCGGAGTGATTTCAATCTCTACCAGACTATACTTCTGCTTATTGATATATTTCTTTATTGCAATGGCAGATTGCTTTGAAACAAAGCGCTCATCCGATTGTCCACCAAAGATCAAACCAATTCTGGTCTTCATTTCCCAATGATGTCTTTACCTAGGTATTTTCGCAAAACTTCGGGCACGACAATTGATCCATCCGATTGCTGGTTGTTTTCAAAAATCGCAATAGGAAATCTGGACGTCACAATAGCGGTGCCGTTGAGAGTATGGATATATTCATTCGATCCGTCATCCTTACGGTATTTTATATTGAGCCGGCGGGCCTGATAATCCGTACAGTTCGACGTAGAAGTAATTTCGCCGAAACCCTCATTCATGACCATCCAAGCTTCTATGTCATACTTTCGGTAAGCTGGTCCTCCTAAGTCGCCAGTTGGTATGTCTATTACACGATAGGGGAACGCCAGACCATCCACGATCTCTTTTTCTATAGAAAGAATCTCTTGATGCAGATTCTCGCTTTCCTCAGGTTTACAGAAGACAAATAATTCAAGTTTTGTAAATTGATGCACGCGGTACAATCCTTTGCTGGTTTTGCCATAGGCTCCGGCCTCTTTTCTAAAGCAATGTGAAATGGCGACATATTTTTTGGGCCCGTTGGACAAATCCAAGATCTCACCTGCATGAAAACCGCCAACCGTAATTTCTGCGGTCGCAATTAAACTGAGATCGGTATTCTCGATAGTATATATTTGATCTTGAGCTTCGCCTCTTGGGTTATATCCAACCCCGGCCAACAACTCATTTTTTGCCAGATCCGGAGTTTCTAGAAGCTCGTACCCATGCTTTGTGGCGATCTCCATTCCATAGCTTATGAGTGCCTGGTTCAATCTGACCAAATCGCCTTTCGCAAAATAAAATTTACTGGCCGCGACTTTGGCGCCCCGTTCGAAATCAATCACTCCCAAATCCAACATAAGTTGTTCGTGATCTTTGGGAGCAAAATCAAATTTAGTTGGTTGCCCGTGCTGTTCAATAACCTTAAAGTCATTTTCTGCGCCTACTGGAGAATCTTTGTGCGTAAGGTTCGGAATCTTCAGAAAAAGATCGTTATATTCTGTCTCGATTTTTTCAAGCTTAACTTCTAGCTTTTTTATTTCATCCCCGACCTTGCGCATTTTGGCAATATCGTCCGGCGACGGCTTGCCTTTGGATCCCTGATTCCGTTGCGCCCGGAGGTCGTCGATTTCTTTGATTTGGTCGCGGCGGAGCGTATCCAAATCCAAAAGTCTGTCGATATCGACATCAACCTTGCGATTCTTGTTATTTTCTTTGACCTTATCCGGATTTTCCCGGATATATTTGATATCAAGCATCTTTTTCAGAAATTAGGACTTAGAAATTTCCACAAACATATCTTTAATTTTATCCAAAGCATGCTTCCTGTGATTCAAAATTTCGTGCTCTTGGTCAGTGAGGTCGCAGTAGTATTTGTCGTAATTCGGGAAGTACATCAGCGAGCGGTAAGGATTGCCTTCGATTTTTTTGTCGGCAATGGTCTCGGCAATCACGCCTTCGACGGCGGCATCGGAAGTCATAATCCCAAATGGTGTCGCCAAGGCCACCACCAAATTCAACCTGCAACCGCGATTGGTCTGTCCTTCCATACGCTTCATGACTTCTCCAATCAGCTCTTCATCGGACATCTCATGTCCCAGCCACCTCTGGGAGTGCACACCAGGCTCGCCGTTTAGAGCCTCTATCTCCAGGCCGCCATCATCCACAAGAGTTGGAATTCCAGATTTCTCATAATAAAATTTCGCCTTGAGCACGGCGTTTTCTTCAAAGGTCTTCCCAGTCACTTCAGGTTTTTCCGCAATCCCCAGATCATTGAGACTTACAAACTCCATTGGCAAATCGGAGAGGAGCTTCCGGTACTCTTCTATTTTCCCTTTATCGGTTGTGCCGAGTAGTAATTTTTTCATTGCAGAGCCATTGTTACGATCTCGCTTACTGAAGGCAAGAAATCATATTTGTCTAATTCTTTGGGGTTTATAAATTTTATCTCGCTGATCTTAGGTTCGTCTTTGGGAATGGCCAGCTCACCCGCTATAGCCTTGCATTTGTACGCGATAATATTTGTATGCTGGCGATCGCCGTTTGTCTTGTCCCAGACATTGACCAAAACCTTTGGCAATAATTTTTCTGCAATGGCCTCAAGCCCGGTTTCTTCCCGGATCTCACGAACCAATGTTTGCTCGGGTGTTTCTCCGAAATCTATAAGTCCGCCAACCAAATCCCATTTATCATGTGCTTTGGGGAATTCCGGATCCATGCGGTGGCTTATCAGTAATTCTCCTGTGTCATTGAAAACTGCACCCAAAACAATCGTAATCTGGTATTCCATGTTAGTCCTTCATGGGCGGGAAGAGCACTGTTTCGCGAACAGACTTATCCATAATCACCGCAAACAATCTCTCAGATAGCCCAAAACCGGCCATAGGCGGCATCCCGTATTCCATGGCTTCCAAATAATCTTCGTCCAACATCTGCGCTTCCTTATCCCCTGCGGCACGCAACTTCATTTGATCTTCAAATCTCTGTCTTTGGTCTAAGGGATCATTCAATTCAGAGAACCCCTTCCCAAGCTCAGTCCCGCCGGCCAGGATTTGCATACGCTGAACCTCGCGGTCATTCTTGGGTTCTTTCTTGGCCAAAGGCTCGATTTCCACTGGTGGGTTGATCAGGAAGCATGGCTGTATCAGTGATGGCCTGACCTTCTTTTTATAAATGAGATCGACGAGCCTTCCTTTGCCCAGGTTTTCTTCGATTCGGATCTTTTCGGCTCTGGCGTATTCCTTGAGTTCGTCTTCTGAGACCGTGTTCAGATCCAATCCGGTTTGTTTCTGGAAGATCTCAAAGTAGTGGATTTGCGGCCAGGGCCCACTCCAATCGATTTGCTTGCCATCATAAACAGTAGTCAGACCGCCGGTTACCGCTTGTCTTCTC
>JAIFWV010000037.1 GCA_019659055.1 Candidatus Doudnabacteria bacterium | reverse complement strand
TCTCACCGCGCATATAGTCGGAGTCAGTCTCTTTGTACTTGCGCTCGAGATTTGGGATCACGCCTTCGAAAGATGTGTAACGTTCGTAGCCAGATTCATCCTGGATCTTGAGTTTGTGCTCGCCTGTGCCGTAGAGAATTGCATCGACGACTTTTTTGGGCAAATCGCGCAGGGTAACATTGGCTGTGTAGCCATACTCTTTGGCGACTGCATCCAAGACGCGCGAATACCACGATATGCGGGAAGTAGTTTTGCTCCAAGGACGGATGGCACCTTCGGCCAAGGTCAGTTTGGGGTTGGGAATCACAAGTTCCGGCACGATCTCAAGCCTGGTGCCCAAACCTGTGCAGTCGACACATGCCCCATGCGGAGAATTAAACGAAAAATTACGAGGATTGAGCTCGGGTAAGTTCATGTGGCCTTCCGGACAGGCAAAATTGGACGACAAAAGTACTTCGTCTTTTTCATCTTTGAGGATAACCACGGAATCATTGCCCAGATCCAGCGCCGTTTCTAAAGAATCAGCCACGCGCACGCGATCACCGGAATCAAGCGAGATGCGATCGACCACCACGTCGATAGAATGCTTCTTCTTTTTATCGATATTCAAACCCAGAGCCTCGGACAGGTCCATAACTGTGCCGTCAAAACGCACACGGGTGTAGCCGCTTTTGCGGGCTTCCTCGAGCAGATGCTTGTGCTCCCCTTTTTGATCGCGGATAACCGGGGACATAATGATAATCTTGGTCGATTCCGGCCAGCCCATGATCTGGTCCACCATTTGCGTGACACTCTGGCCCATGATCCTGCGGCCGCAGACCGGACAGTGCGGCACGCCCACGCGCGCATAAAGCAGACGGAGGTAATCGTAAATAGCGGCGCTGGCCCTCGGCATAGATTGTGTCGAAAGCCAAAGACGATTTGCCGGAACCGGACAAGCCGGTAATCACGACAAATTTATTTCTGGGAATATCGACGTTGATATTTTTGAGGTTGTGGACCCTGGCCCCGCGCACGACAATTTTGTCAGTCATTGGTTTCTTTCTATTGATGGTTAAAGCACTTGCTTTGGGATTTGAAATTTATATACGCTGAGAATGCCCTCCCAAATGCTTTGGGAAGGCTTCGAATTAGCCAGGACAGTATAGATGAAAAAAACCGCCCTGGCAAGAGTGTGCCAAGGCGGGAATGTTTGATCAGGCGGTTGCATCTACCGTTTGCTGTTTCTTTTTGCCTGCCCGATGTTTGAGATAGTCCCAAAGGACTTCGGCAACAATCAGCAGAAGTACCGCCCCAGACACCCGAAATTTCAGCCATGCAGCCCACTGTTGAATTCCGAGATCGTGGACGTAGGTAGCTATATAGGTGAAGAGTATGGGACCGAAGACGATGACGCACAGCTCGATCAGAGCGCGGCCGCTGTCAGGTTTGTTCTCCTGCCAGGCCTCAAATGTACCTGCGATAAAGGTAACCGCGGCGAACATGAGAATGGTAAGAGGGACGATCAGCGCTGGATGGAGCAATTGGATTTGAGTCAGCCCCAAATACCCGTGCGCCATGATGTGACCGGCCATGTACACCAGTACTACAAGCGGGACTCCGAATTTCCAATCCATAAGCTCCTCCTCAAGGAATGTGGTTTAAAGTATACTACTCTTATGCAAAAACAGCTAGCGCAGAAAATAGAAGAACTTCCGCAAAAGCCCGGCGTATATATGTTCAAAGATAGCCGCGGTGATTTGTTGTATGTCGGCAAAGCCAACAAGCTCAAAAATCGCGTCTCTTCGTATTTCAAGCGAGACTACAACCATAATCGCGGACCAAGAATTGATCTCATGATCAGTCAGATTGCGGATCTGGACTACACAGTCGTCAGCAATGAGCTCGAAGCGTTGGTGCTTGAGAATAATTTCATCAAAAACCTCAAGCCCAAATACAATGTCCGGATGCGCGACGATAAAAACTATATTTTCCTCAAGATCAATATCCGAGACGAAATCCCCACGATCGAATACGAACACCAAAGACTAGACAAGCAGGCCAAATACTTCGGTCCCTACACGTCCTCGCTCTCGATCAAGGACACTCTTAGACTTTTGCGGCGCGTATTCCCCTACTGCGCCAATTCCAAAGTTACCAGCAAGCCCTGTTTTTATTACCACATTGGCAAATGCCCGGGCGTCTGTTTTGGAAAAATCACAGTTGAGGAATACAAAAACGACTATATCAATAAAATCATCCAATTCCTGGAAGGCAAACAGCTCGAGATCATCGCCGACCTCAAAAAAGAGATGAAGTTTTATGCTACGCACAAACAATTCGAGAAAGCCGCGCGCGTCCGCGATCAAATCTATGCTCTCAACCGCGTACTCGAGCGGCAAAAACTGGTCTACCCATCCAAAGTCGATCAGGATGTCTTTGCCATGCACTGCGAATCTGTGGCTTCCATAAATTTATTTATCGTTCGGCAAGGGAAATTGATCCAGAAGGAAAACTTTATTCTGGAAAATACGCGCCAAGTGCCACAAGAAGAAATCTTGCAGAGCTTTTTGGAAAAATACTACCTCGATGCCACAAGTCTGCCCAAAGAAATCCTGGTGCCCTTTGTGATCACCCCTCCCTTGATCCCTCCCCTGCAAAGGGAGGGAAAGAGGACGCCCAAAATCACTGTGCCGGTCAAAGGCGAACGGCTCAAACTAATCAGGCTGGCACAGATGAATGCCAAGCAATACTTGGAAGCGCAGTCCGACAAGCACCTTTTGGAAGAAGCGCGGCTCTTGGCTTCCCTGAAGGAACTCCAACGCGTGCTCGACCTGCCCGAGCTGCCCGCGCGCATGGAATGTTTCGATATTAGCAATATTCAAGGCACCAATGCCGTGGGATCCATGGTCGTTTTTGATTATGCGCATCCAAAGAAAGACCAGTACCGTAAATTCAAAATCAATCGCAAAGACACCCCGGATGATTTCGCTATGATGAGAGAAATGCTTGAGCGGAGATTTAAGCACAGCATCAAGGGAGAAGAGCGAAGGGAAGACAAAGGGAATGCAGTTCCCTTCTCCCTCCCCGCTTGGCCGCTCCCTAACCTCATTATCATCGATGGAGGCAAAGGCCAGCTGAACGCGGCTATTGCCGCAATTTCCAGTTTTCAATTTCCAATTTTCAATAAGATCCCCATCATCGGATTGGCAAAAAGGATTGAAGAAATCTTCCGGCCTCTACAACCTACTCCGTACAACCTACCACCTAACTCGCAAGCGCTCTTCCTGCTCCAACGCATCCGCGACGAAGCCCACCGATTCGCCGTCACTTATCACAGAAAATTGAGATCCAAATCCGCCGTGGCCTCGGTGCTCGATCAGATCACGGGGATTGGCCCTGCCAAAAAGAGAAAACTTCTCCAAAAATTCGGTTCAGCGGCAAAAATTCGCTCGGCCAGCATCACGGAGATTGCGGAGGTCGTGGGAAACCGTACCGCCGAAAAAATCAAAGCAAGTCTATAGCCGAGCGCCTATCCGTTGACTAATTTCTGGTTGTATGGCAAAATAGTTGGGTTCAAATTCTACAGTCACAAACTAATAACTACAAACTAATTTATGCATATTTCTCGAGATCTACTGACCTTTGTCCTCATCGCAATCGACGTTCTGCTGGTCATCTGCATCCTGCTTCAGCAAAAAGAAGGCGGCCTGTCCACTGTCTTTGGCGGTGAAGGCTCGGTCTTCCGCGCCAAGCGCGGGATTGCCCGCGGCTTGCATTGGTTTACTATTTTTTTGGCAGTCGCGTTCGTCGGGCTCTCGGCCTTGGTCTTGTTCATTAAATAACCCATGACCGATACGCTTAGAAACATTTTAGAATTTTTTAAGCGCGCTTGGACCGGGATCCGCATGATTCCGCGTGTGCGGAGCCGCCATCTTCCTCAGATTTTTGAGTCTCTGACCAAGAAAGACTTCGTCAGTTTTACCGCCATGATTTTACTCATCGTAATTTCCGGCGGTTTTTTGCTGCGCCAATACGTCTATGGCGGCACTGGCACCATCCCTGATTACGGCGGCGAGCATATCGAGGGCCTGGTCGGCCAACCCCGGTTTATCAATCCCATTTTGGCCGCATCCTCAAGCGTCGATTCCGATCTCTCACGCCTCATGTATGCTCAGCTTATTAAATTCGACCGGGACCTCAAACTTACGCCGGATCTTGCCTTAAGTTTGCCGGAAATCTCCGCGGATCAGAAAACCTACACCCTCAAACTCAAGCCCAATCTCAAATGGCAGGACGAAAAACCGATTACCGCTGATGATGTCATCTTCACCGTCCAGACCATCCAGAATCCGGACTTCGAATCCCCGCTCGCACCCAACTGGAACCGGGTCCGAGTCGAAAAAATCGACGACCTCACTGTCAAATTCACTCTCCACACCCAATCGGCGACCTTTATAACCAACTTTACGCTCGGAATCATCCCCAAACATTTTTGGGACGGCATGAACCCCGGCAATTTCCGCCTGTCGGACAAGAACTTGCGCCCGGTCGGCTCTGGCCCATACTCGGTGCGCGAAATCAAAAAGACTTCTGACGGCACCATCAAGTCGCTCACCCTCAAAAGCAGTGATACTTACTACGGCGGGAAGGCCTACATTACCTATTTAACTTTCAAATTTTACCAAGACGAGCAAAATCTCATCTCAGCCTACCAATCCCGCGATGTACAATCCATAGGATTCATCCCGTTCGATAACAAAGTCTTCTTGCAGTCGTCGGACAAATCCAATCAGTACCAGATCAGTCTGCCACAATACCAAGCTGTATTTTTTAATCTCACCAAATCGAGCGTGATCACCGAGAAAGCCGTCCGGCAAGCGCTGTGGCTGGCCACGGACCGTAACACGGTCATCAACGACGTTTACCTGGGCCATGCCAAACCAGCCTTCGGCCCCATCCTCGAAGGCAATTTGGGGTACACCGAAGCGGCGGCCAAAGCCACTCACACGGATCTCACCGAAGCCGGGCAGATTTTGGACAAAGCCGGCTGGATTATGGATACTCAAACCAACACTCGCTACAAAACCATCACCACCGGCTCCGGCAAAACCAAAACCGAGACCCGCAAGAATCTCGAATTCAGCCTCGCGACCAATGTCTCCCCGCTCAACGTCAAAACGGCCGAAATTCTCGAACAGCAATGGGAACAAATCGGGGTTACGGTTCACCTCGTGATCGTCTCGGGTTCCGATTTGCAGGATGACTACATCCGGCCGCGGAATTTTGAGACGTTGCTGTTCTCCGAAAACACAGGTGCCGATCCGGATCCGTTTCCTTTCTGGCATTCCTCCCAATCCCACGACCCCGGCCTCAACCTCTCCGGTTTTTCCAATCCGACCGTGGACAAACTCCTCACTGAAGCCCGCCAAACCAACGATACCGGCGTCCGGGCCAAAGACTACCAGCAATTCCAGGACATTGTGACGCAAGAACTGCCGGCGATCTTCCTCGACAGCGCCGTCTATGTCTATACTGTACCGAGAAAAGAACAGGGCATAGATCTCAAGACGATTATTCATCCTTCCGAGCGCTTCCTGGATGTTAATCATTGGTATATCGACACAAAACGAAATTAATATTAAAATAGTAACCAGGCCGCGGTGGCGAAACTGGCAGACGCATACGCTTCAGGTGCGTACGACCGCAAGGTCATGGAGGTTCGATTCCTCTCCGCGGCACCAGTTAGTATTGACAAAGGTCCCGTTTGGGTGTATACTTACTCTACGGTAAATAGCCTCTTTTGAGACAAAAAGCCCCTTAATTGCCACAAAACAGCCCATAATCAGTTATTGATTGCTTTGTGTTAATTAAGCCTCTGGTGCCCTAAGGCCTGCCTTAGCCCAAGCTTATCAGGTAGTGAAACTTCGATCAGCCGCTTCGCGGCTGGAATTCAATCGCCTAACACTCTTTGTGTCGTGATAATTTTACTATTATCCGTTGGTAATTCTGGTGGAATTTATCGAAGTTCTACTACCTGACTTACCAATCTAATTATTTTAATTTCCCGCAGACACACGGGGAAAGGATCTTTTTTGCGTATGATAATGAAACGCAATAACCCGCCTGGAATTAACAGGCAGGGTGCGAGCACGGCTGTCCGGGAAAAACCACAGACTGCAACTGCCTCGCAAAAAACCGATTCCAAAAATACTCTCAAGGTCATACCTTTGGGTGGTATCGAAGAAGTCGGTGAAAACATGACCATCATGGAGTACGGTGATGACATCTTGGTCATAGACATGGGACTCGGCTTCCCCGACGAAATCCTCCC
>JAIFWV010000008.1 GCA_019659055.1 Candidatus Doudnabacteria bacterium | reverse complement strand
GGGAAGTGAAAATATTCCTTACGCTTTGGAGCGTGCGGTTGCTGTTGTCTGTAACCGCATCCACGATAAAAGCCGAACCAGCCGGGCCGTAACCATCATAAGTGACACTTACAATTGCCTCCTTGCCAATGCCAGCGCCTTTTTTTATCGCTCGTTCTACCGTATCCTTGGGCATGCCAGCGTCGCGCGCCTGATCCATGACCATGCGGAGCTTAAAGTTGAAGGCCGGGTCTACTCCCCCGCCTTCGCGAACGGCCATAGAAATATGCCGGCCGAGTTTGGTAAAGATTTTACCACGCTTGGAATCGGCTGCGCCTTTGGCGTGTTTGATATTGTTCCATTTACTGTGTCCGGACATAATAAATCCATTATAACAAAAAAGCCGCTTCTGCGGCTTTTTGTTTAGATAATGGTTGTTGTGGCGACTTTGTCGCCCGGGTCGAGGGTCATTACCTTAATCCCCTGAGTGGCGCGGCCGAGGGTGCTGATTTTCCCGACTGGGGTGCGCAGGGTCTGGCCGAGTTTGCTGATCACGACCATGTCGTGCTCTTCGGATTTATTGATTACGTGCAAGGACACGATTTTGCCAGTCTTCGGTGTAACCTTGAGGGTTTTAATCCCCGATCCCCCGCGGTGCTGGCGTTTGTAGAATTTAATATCAGTTTTTTTGCCCAAGCCGTTTTCGGTCACAACCAAGATTTGCAGATTATCTAGATTATCTTTCTTGGAGACGATGTCCATACTCATGATCGAATCACCTTTCTTGATGCGCATGCCGCGGACACCCGAAGCCGTGCGGCCCATAGGACGGGCATCTTTTTCGTCAAAGCGAATAGCTTGGCCGCCTGAGGTCGAGAGGATTATGTCGTCTTCGCCTGTGGAGTATTTCACCCATTTGAGTTCGTCGCCGGTTTTGAGTTTGATGGCGATGAGACCGCTGCGACGAACCTTGGCAAATTCTTCGATCGGCGTTTTCTTAATCAAACCTTGCGTGGTACAGAGTGCCAGGTATTTGGCCGGAGTTTTCTTGGCGATCGTGAGGATTGAGGACACCATTTCTCCGCCTGGAAGTTCGAGGAAGTTGACCAGCGCTTGTCCGCGCGCGGTGCGCGAACCTTCCGGTAGTTCGTAGACTTTGGTTTGGAAGACGCGGCCCTTATTGGTGAAGAACAAAATATCATCATGGGTGTTGGTTGTCTTCATCCACTCGACGACATCCTCTTCTTTGGTCGACATGCCAATCACGCCCTTGCCGCCGCGGCCCTGGGACTTGTAGGTATCGGGCGGCAGACGCTTTACATAGCCGGATTTGGTTACGATCACAAGCGATGATTGTTCGGGGATGAGATCCTCGGCCTTGAATTCGCCGATAGCGGTTTTAATCAGCTGGGTGCGGCGTTCGTCGCCGTACTTTTCTTTCACCTCGAGCAGTTCGGTTTTGATCAACGCGCGTTTTTTCTTATCGGATTTGAGGAGGTCTTCAAGCTCGGCAATAAGTTTGCGCTTTTCTTTGAGTTCATCTTCCACTTTTTTGCGCTCAAGACCAGCCAAAGCACGCAATTGCATTTGCAAAATGGCTGTCGATTGCTTGTCGGAGAGCTTGAACCTCTTCATAAGGGCGTCATGCGCCTCTTCGGTGGTCTCGGATTTACGGATCGTCTGGATGACAGCATCGATGTGGTCGAGCGCGATCTTCAACCCTTCCAAAATATGCGCCCGGTCCTTGGCTTTGTTGAGATCATAAAGTGTGCGGCGGGTAATAATCTCGTAGCGGTGCTTAATGTAGTATTCGAGGATGTTTTTGAGATTTAAAACTTGCGGCTCGATGCCATCAACCAGCGCTAGCATGTTGACGTGGAAAGTCTCCTGCAAGGAGGAGTATTTGAAAAGCTGATTTAGGATCTTGTTGGGCAAGCCGTCTTTCTTGAGATCGATGACGATGCGAACATTGGCGTCGGATTCGTCACGCAAGTCGCGGATACCTTCGATCTTTTTGTCGCGTACGAGGGCTGCAAATTGTTCGAGGAGCGTGGCCTTGTTTACGCGGTATGGAATTTCGGTGATGATGATCTGGGTGTTGCCTTTTTCTTCAGTAATTTCGGTTTTGGCACGCATGACAATCGGGCCTTTGCCAGTGGCATAGGTTTGTTTGATGGCATTCCAGTCGTAAATAATTCCGCCGGTTGGGAAATCCGGACCCTTCACGAATTCCATTAGGTCTTCGCTGGTGGCTTCCGGGTCTTCAATGAGTTTGATCGTGGCGTCCACGATTTCGTTGACGTTGTGCGGCGGAATATCCGTAGCCATCCCGACGGCAATCCCTAGAGTTCCGTTCAAAAGCAATTGCGGCGCTTTGGCCGGCAGGACGCGCGGCTCTTTTTCGGTGGCGTCGTAGTTATCCATCCACTCGACGGTATCCTTCTCGAGGTCCTCAAGCATGGTTTCGGCCAGAGCGGTCATGCGGGCTTCGGTATAACGCATAGCGGCCGGACTGTCCCCATCCATACTGCCGAAGTTGCCTTGGCCGTCGATGAGCATATAGCGCATAGCAAAGTTTTGCGCAAGGCGCGCCAGCGAATCATAAACCGCGATGTCGCCGTGCGGGTGGTATTTACCCAAAACTTCTCCCACGATCTTGGCTGATTTCGTGGTTTTTACGTTATGCCGCAGGCCCATGTTGCCCATGGCGTACAAAATCCGGCGGTGCACCGGCTTGAGTCCGTCGCGGACATCTGGCAGAGCACGCGCGACGATGACGCTCATGGCATAGTCGAGGTACGACTCTTCCATTTCGCGCTCGATTGACCGCGCGTTGACGTTGCCGATAGGATTTTGCTCTTCGAGATGTTGAGTCATATTTAGAATTGAATAGTTTCGCTAAAGATTACGTCAGGACTTTGTTCGAAATACAAATTATCAAATGTGACTGATCCCGACTTGGCCGAAGTATCGTCGAAACTCAAGGTTCCCTGGTTTTCCGTGTGCGACAAGACCTTTTTTACAAAGGCCAAGCCCTGCCGGTCAGTGATTTGGCTTGGGGCGGTGCCATTGAGTTTGATATCCGAGGCTGCAGAAAAATTGAGGATGTCTGAGGTGTCATTGATGACCGTGAAAAAAATTAGGAGTTTACCATTCTTGATTTCGGTCCGGTCGATTTTGGTATAATGTGGGGCGGCGGCGTTGCTGGTTTGACTGCCGAGGTTGAGGACGCTCCCGCCGCTGATGTTTTGGACCTGATGTTTGAAGTTTATAAACCAGACGCTCACGACAAAAACTGCTGCGATGGTGCTCGTGCTCCAAAAAATCCGATTCTTGATGTGATCGGGTTTGTTTTGGAGGTTGGTGATAAAGTCTTGAAGCATGCTCATGGGTTATCGTTGTGGCGTGAGGACGACCAGCGATGTCGATTCCCCGATTAAATCTTTTTTCTTGAGAGTGAGCTTATCTTGTTCGGTGAATTTGCCGCCCATTTCCTGGATGAATTTATCGAGTTTCTCAAGTGGTAATTCCAAGCCATCGATTTTGTATGTGTGCGGGATGATTATAAAAGGCTCCAAGCCGGTCGCCATCTTGGCCGCATCGTCGAAGCCCAAGACTTCTTTGCCGCCGGCCGGGATGAGTACGATATCGGCGCCTTCAAAAATTTCTTTTTGTTCGTCGGTGAGAGTGCCTTGGCTGATGGGTCCGATAAATGCAATGCGGATGTCTTCGACCTGGATAGAATAGATTGTCTGTTTGCCCAAAGTTTTGTTTTCGGCGGCGGCCCCCATGATAAATACGCCTTTGATGTCGTATTCACCCGGGCCGTTGACTATAAAGGGGGTTCCCTGGATCGAAGAGAAATTATTGGTCCGCGAATTTTCGGGACTGCTACTGATGACGATATCAGCCGCTCCCCTTACAGGCGAAAGCCCCGTGTCCGACCCAAAGGGGTCGGTAATGATTGTGAGTTCGCGGCTAGTGATTTTGAAGCTCGAGAGGCCAAACCAGGAAATAGTCATAGTCGTGTATCGTGAATCGTGGATCGTGAGGCAGCTCTTGTTTTACGCTTCAGGCCTCACGTTTTGCGCCCTTATTAAGTACGCTTAATTCTACCAAATTTTCACCCTTTTGGGAAGGCTTTTTAGCCCTTGATTTTGCCCCTGGTTTAGCCTATAATCTTAAGGCTTTAGAAAGAGTTTGTGTCCGTCGCAGTGCCTGCCTCGCCCGAGGTGGGACCCGTCTAATTTGGCGGGTCGAACGGCCAAGCAAAATTTATATGGCAAATACAACTCTAGCAGAACCCCAGACTATGCAGGAACTGCTTATCGCTGAAGGCGTGGACATCAAAGTCCCCAAAGTCGGCGACGTGCTCGAGGGCACGATTCTCACCGTGAGCAAGAACGAAGTGGTGGTCGACATCGATGGCTTCGGCCTCGGCGTGGTCCGCGGCCGCGAGCTCTATGACGAGAGCGTCCGGCTCGAGGCACTCAAACCAGGCGACAAAGTTTTTGCATCGGTCGTGGAACCGGAAAACAAGGAAGGCAATATCGAACTGTCATTCCGCGCCGCTGGACAAGAACGTGTCTGGCAGACGCTTACCGACCGCATGCAGAAGCGCGAAGTGGTCGAGACCAAGATTTTGGACGCCAACAAAGGCGGCCTTATGGTCGAGATCAACGGCGTCATCGGTTTCTTGCCGGTGTCCCAGCTGTCTACCGAGCACTATCCCCGCGTCGAAGAAGGCGACAAGAATAAAATCTTGGAAGTCCTCAAATCTTATGTCGGCAGTCCGTTCCGCGTGCAGATAATCACCGCTGACCCCGAAGAGGAAAAGCTGATTGTTTCAGAAAAAGCCGTGGGCGAAGAAGCCTTGCGCGCCAAAATCCAGAAACTCAAAATCGGCGACATCGTCGAAGGCGAAGTTTCAGGCATTGTCGATTTCGGTATCTTTATCAAATTTGGCGACGGCCTCGAAGGTTTGGTCCACATTTCGGAACTGGCCTGGAGCCGCATCGAGCATCCCAAGGATCTCTACAAAGTCGGCCAGAAACTGCAGGCTCAGGTCATCACCATCGACCGTGATCGTATCTCCCTCTCGGTGAAACGATTGCAAGCCGATCCGTGGCTTGAGTCCATTAAGAAATACGAAGTCGGCCAGACCGTGCGCGGTAAAGTGACCAAGGTCATGCCGTTTGGCGCATTTGTCGAGCTCGACCCGGATATCTACGGTCTCGTACATTCGGTGGAACTATCCAACGAAGAAGGCAAGGATCCGTCCCAGGTTGTTTCTGTGGGTGAGGAAAAAGAATTCAAAATTATTTCCATCGAACCACAAGAACACCGACTCGGTCTCTCTCTGCGGGCGCTCACGGCCAAGGCCGAAGCAAAAGCCGCTGAAGCCAAGACAGAAGAAAAGCCGCAAGAACCAGAAGCTAGTAAATAGAGAAAATTAAAAACCGCCCGATTCCGGGCGGTTTTTTGTATGTTTACAAACTGTTTTCAATGGCGGTCAGGTCGTCGTAGATGGACTGGTTGTTAATCACCCAATGCTGGGCGGCCGGCTGTTTGTAGAGGCCGTTCATTTGTTTGAAACTCATTTGGGAATATTTTACTTTGGAATTATTGGGGTAACTATTGAGGAAGTGGTTCATAGAGATAATCCCCTCGCCCAAGTTGGACCCCATATACCAGAGATTACTGCCACCCACACCCCAGCAGTTGGATTTGGTCACCGGATAGTGCCGGCACATTCCCGATTCGGCGTTGCTTAGAGCAATGATTTTTTTCCAATTGTTCAACTGAAGCAGGGTCGAAGTATAAGCGGCCAGCGGTGAGCCTTGCTCTTTGAGGTAATTCTTCAATAACTTATTTAATTCAATCTGGCGGTCCAGATCTTCCTGCATCTGATTGTGCTCGTAGAGCCGCGACAACTGGAGATTGAGAGTATCGAGATAGACCATTCTTGTGCCCACGATAAACACCAGAGGCTGAGGATTCGCCGATTGCGGAAACGCCCAAGCATAGGCTTGGTGAGGTAACATAAAAGACGTCAGGCTCAAAAGCGAGATGAACGTGGCTAGTTTATGCTTAATCGGCAAACTCAACCAGGAGGCCTTTTGCGAGACCTGCACTGTGGTTTCGATCGGTTGCAACTTTGTTTCAGGTTTTATAATTCCGTCCAATATCATCGGGCCAATATTACCAGATTTTCACTCCCCGGTCAATCTGCATATGTGGATTGTTTAGCAAAAAATGGTTATAATAACATAGTTAAAGGCACAGTGGTTTCGTCTGTCCCGATGCCTTGGCCGGGACTCCGACCCAAAATTTTGGACTTGGTCTGGTGGCCGAGTGGTTAGGCAGGGCTCTGCAAAAGCTCTCACACCGGTTCAATTCCGGTCCAGACCTCCAAAATTTTGGCGTCGGAGCAAAACCCTCTACACCGGTTCAACTCCGGTTGACGCCTCCAATGAAATTGTTTGTATGCCCAAGAAAAAGAAGTGGGATGAAGATCAGTTGAGAAGCGCGGCCAAAAAAGCCTTTAGTATAAGACAGGTAATTTTTGAATTAGGTTTGGTTCCGGCTGGCGGCAATTATGTCCATGTTCAACGATATCTAAATGATCTAAATATCGACACTTCACATTTCACAGGCAAGGGTTGGAATAAAGGTCTCCATACTGGCAAGCCTCATATCGCCCTCGAAGATATACTCGTTCAAAAAAGCACATATCAAAGTCATAAATAAAACGACGATTATTCGCTCTTGGAATCAAACAACCACTTTGTGAATTGTGTGGGTGGGCTCAAAGGACAACCGACGGTCGATTACCGTTGGAGCTAGATCACATTAATGGTGACCGCTCTGATAACCGTTTGGAGAATTTAAGAATTCTCTGTCCAAATTGCCATAGTCTCCAATCCACGCATCGCGCGCGTAATCGAAGACCAAAAAGAACTTAATAATGCCCTGGTGGTGGAACTGGCATACACGCAGCACTTAAAATGCTGTGGCCGCAAGGCCTTGAGGGTTCGAGTCCCTCCCTGGGCACCAATAATTTAGAAATTAGATTGATTAGTAATTAGAAATTTTAAAAGCCCTCCGGTAAAGGAGGGCTTTAGTATTTTTGTTATTGAGTAACCGGGGTCGTGACTGGGGCGATAGCCTCAGTAGAGACCAGAGTCATTACCGGATTGGTAACCACCGTTTCGGACGCAGGTTCCGCAGTTACTGCAGGAACTTCCGCCGGAGCCGGAGCGGCGACTATATTGGCAGAAGCCAAGACAGCCGGTAAATGTTTTTTGTAAGCACCTTTGGTGTACGCATACCAGGGCTGAAGCCCACGGCGGGCATACATAGAGAGTGCAACGTCGAGGTTGAATTTACAATCCTGCAACTGTTGGAAAGTGTAAGGTGAACCAGGTCGCCAGTTAATCTGGGCCAGACCTATGTCCACTGAACCATTCCGGTTGAGTCCGCGGTTGTCGCGGGTACATTCATGGGTTCCATTCTCGGCCTTAAGTACGGCGATGAAAATGTTGCACTTATCTCCAAGCTTCGGACAGATGTAGGCCCGGATTTCCGGTTCCTGCATATAGACTCGGGCATCGCCGACAGTCTTGGGAGGCAGATTGTATTTGGAAGTAGTGGTTGTAACTTTGGCGGTTTTGACTGGAGTTGCTACAGGGGTCGGAGGAGCAGAAGTTTCTATAGTGGAAGAAACAACGTCTGCGGGGTTCATGAGGTCAGCAATCTTGGCAGTGTTTGGTATTTGTAAGGTTTTTATTTCAAAGACGATAGGCGTTTGGTTTGAAGTTTGGGCAGCGACACTGAAGGGGAAGAGGAACATGGAGACTGATGTAATCAGAGTTACCAGTACCACTTGATCGAGTGCACCCAAACGGTCAAATCTACGGTTCATCTTTGGAATCCTTACCACTTAAGCCTATTTCTATTGGTCCCGCCCGGCGAATTTTGGCTCGCAAGGTATGGGTAGAGACAGGAAGTAGTTGGGTTTGACCTTTATATTAATGAAAAGAGCACTTTTATGTCCGCCAAAGCTTTTTTAGCGACGGCGGATGGTTGCGGGCTGACAAAAACCTCAATTTAAAGGGGTTTTTGTTGCCAACCCCACCCTCCGGAGAGGGATGGGGTACGCAACTATATATGTTAGCACAAAAGGGCCATTTTGTCAATAGCTAAGGCTCGCTGGGCACTTGTGGCAAATTTAAAGATATTGCTATTCTTATTGCGGAGGTCATAAGATGTTCTTGGTTCTAATGAGTTTTTTTGCCGGCCTTCTCATGGCCAATTTAGGCGAATATTGGGTACATAGGATGCAGCACCAAAACATGGTCAAAGGAAGCGACCATGCGGATCACCATCGCGACAACGCGGCCAGAGGAGTATTCAAAGAGTATTGGGCGTATCTCCGGCCGAGTCTTGCGGTCATGATTCCTATTACCTTCCTCAACTATTACTCCCTGAATCGAGGAGTGGCAATCAGCTGGTTTTTGGGAGCACTGATCGGCATCGCGTTCTCTGCGTGGACACATGAGGTCCAGCACACAAATCCGAACTTGGTGTTTTGGTCGAAACCCTTACACTTCTTCCATCACAACCACACGCCCAATCATAACTTTGGTTTCAGCTTTTCATTATGGGATCGAATGTTCGGAACATACAAGGAGGTCTCTTGGAATCGTGTGGCTACTCCTCGGAGTGAGTATTGGAAAGTAAAATGGTGAACCAAGACGTTGGTCGGATGCGTACCAACTGGCGGAAGGCACTCAGTTGCTTTCCGCTTTTTACTTTGCAAAGAAAAAACACCAATCAAACGCTGGTGTCCTTTCTTGGAGCAGGTAGGGGGAATTCCGCGGCGTTTAGGCGCCTTGTCAGGGGCAGCGCCGAAACCTATTGAAACGGTTTCGTCGACGTTCGGCTGCGGCTTAGGCCTTGCCTCACTTCTGCCCGTTCGATTCCGCAAACTATTTCCAAGAAAAAAACCGGAATGAATCCGGTCCTTTTCTTGGAGCAGGTAGGGGGAATCGAACCCCCACATCGACCTTGGCAAGGTCGTGTTCTACCATTAAACCATACCTGCATGTCGTATATTTCAATATCTATTTGGAGCGAGCGTTGTTGTAAATCTAACCCGCGGAGGACGACGGTCCGAGCGCGTAGGCCGAAATTTCAGCAGAAATTTACGGCCGGTAGATTTACAACCAATGCGAGCGTAATTTGGTGCCTCGGGTCAGAATCGAACTGACTACGCCAGCCTCTTCAGGGCTGCGCTCTACCAATGAGCTACCGAGGCGCGCTTATAAGTTTATCTCAAAAAATGTTTTTTGAGAAATGCTCTGCCTGAGCCAGATTTTAAATATTTTTCGAAGCTTTTGGCTTGTTGAATATCATTTAAAGCAAAATAACAAATTAAGCTCCAGGGCTTGTATTTATTTGTGTGGGTTGATTTTCCATCATTATGATATTTCAGTCTTTGCGAGTAATTCTCAGAAAAACCAACATAATGTCGCCCAGGAAAAGCAACGCTCCTAATCAAATAAACATAATACATATTGTCGTCCGCCTTCGTATCCGCTGAAGCAAATTATAACTTCGGCGGACAGACTTCGCCCCCGATGCGGGGTGGCACTAGCCAGACGAAGCTATATAAAGCTTCATCCGGGGCGAAGTCTGGTGGACGGTGCAGGATTTGAACCTGCGACCTCCTCGGTGTAAACGAGGCGCTCTAACCAACTGAGCTAACCGTCCCAGCGTCGCAGTCTGACAGACTTATCTTATTCTTTGGTGGGCACGAGAGGACTCGAACCTCCATGGCCTTGCGGCCGCTACCACCTCAAGGTAGTGCGTGTACCAGTTTCGCCACGTGCCCATTGAAAATCCCCAAAAGTATACGGTAAAAACACCTTTTGGTCAATTCTATGATAAAAGAAAAAGGTAGGCCACGCCGCGCGCGACCCACCCTATTGAGCTACCGATCGACTTTCAATCGAAGTCGGTTTGTTCGTTCGTCCTTCACGACCCTTATCTTGACTGACCGAGATCTTTGTCGTGTCTTCTTCACTGGCACACGATACCGCGAGCCAGAAAACGAGAGTTGTAGACGGTATCCTGCCATCATCGATTCAAATGTCAGCATATGTTCCTTCAACTACTGCCCGATGAGAGGCCGTTCCAAACCAGGTCTGACATAGACCACGGTACCAGTGAGGCCGTCTTTCTCCTCAGTGCGCTTCTTGTCGAAATCACCCCAGTCGGTGTGGCACGGAGGATCGAGCTGCTTGAGCATCAGTTTGATTGTCTCTTCCGGCCATGCGGGGTTCGTTCCTGTCCAGATACCTTCGAGTTCGGGCGCGAGGGTTCCGGGAAAATTGGGATGAGATCTCAACACTGCCAATGGGCAATCGGTTCGACCCAGTTCAATCGGTTCCCGACTTCGAGCTGGTCGGTAATTCACGATGTCCGGGATCTGCTCGATCCGCACCGCGTGCTGATTGCGTTTACGAATCTTGTCCACCATCCACTCGACCAGCTTCTGTTCGTTGTCTGCGAGAACCAGACAGAATGCCTGGTAATCTTTAATCCGGCCCTCGTAACCGTCTGAACGGACAAACAGCCATTCTCGATCGTATCCGAACCTCAAGCCCCAAGCGCCGTTGCCGTAGACTGAAATATTCCACTGCGCGAACGGGATTCTTTCTTCCGCCACGAGTGGACAGAACCAGAGCAAGAAGCCGTGAACGGCGTCCTTCATTTTCTGGTTTGCCTGCGACAACTGGTCGCCAGTTCGGAGAATCCTCGATGCCTTGCTCACAAGTGTCTCTGTCATGCTACACACTCCTGCGTTTTTGGCCCGCCGGCCATGTCCTCTTTCCGATTGGTATCGAGAGTATAACAAAATACTTTAGCTTTTACTAACAATCAGGCTTACATGACAAAGACCCGATTTGTTCGGGGCTTTTTTCTTATGGCGAATTTTGCTAAGATATGACTCTATGAATCCACTCAAAATCTTTATCAAGAATATTTCCAAAACTCATCGCGGTGTGTTTGCCGCTCAGAATATAAAAAAAGGCGAAGTTATAGAGATCTGTCCGGTGATCGCCATCCCCAAAAAACAAAGCAAATTAATTCGCAAGACCATCCTCGATAACTACGTCTTTGATTGGGGGGTTCGAAACCAGCCGGCCATGGTTCTGGGATTCGGCTCGCTCTACAACCATTCCTATAAGCCCAATGCTGAGCACGATGAGCAGGTGAAACAAAAAGTCATGGTTTTCAAAGCTTTGCGCGACATCAAGAAGGGTGAGGAGATCACTCATAACTATAATGGCGACCACGATAACTCAGACGAGTTGTGGTTTAAAGTCAAATAAATTAAAATTTAATTAATGACATCCAGACAAGTTCTTGCACTACACACAACCCTTTTTATTGTGTTTATGATTACCATGGGCTCAACGCCTTTTTTGGCAATGATTTATCCGCAATTTTTTTCTTCCGCTTTTTTCCTGCCGACTGTGGTTCTGGGTATGGCTCTTACGCTGGCGTCGTGGAAACTATATGGAGGTTGTCCATTTACAGTTTGGGAAAATCAGGCGCGCACAAAAGAAGGCAAGGAAATCTATCTTGGTTCTTGTCTCCCCCACTATGCTCGGCTGTGGTTTGGACTCGAGATTCCAACTGCCATATTTAACGCGATACTTGTAGCATTCCTCCTCCTGCCCATTGGCGTGGGAATCTACGAAAAATATTTATAAGTGTAAATAAAAAGCGCCTTCAATCGAAGGTGCTTTTTATGGTGGACCCGGGGAGAATCGAACTCCCGCCTCAGCAATGCGAATGCCGCGTAATGCCACTTTACTACGGGCCCACGTCTGCAGTTGGTGGAAATTCTAAAATTTCAGGAGTCGGGAGAAGAATAGATCGACTTGGCCGCCGCTTGAACGATTATAGAAATAAAGCCCCAGCAACAGGCCAAAGAAGATGATGTTCATGATAATGACGAAGATAAGATCGCGGCGAACCTGCCGGTATTCCACTCGATCCGCCTCTGGATTGATTGGGTTGTTTTTTGCCATAAAATCCTTGAATTAAGTGCCTTGATTATATCCGAAGTTTGCGATTTGTTCAACCTGATTAAAGTATATATAATTGCTTCATGGAACTAACTCTCACACAAATTCATTTCGGAGCGACCATACTTTTGTTTCTCATCGTCCTCTGGCAAGCTTTCAAAATCTATCGCCTCGATTCAGTGCGCAAACATTTTTATTCCATGGGCCTCAAAAAGAATCTTGAGACGATTGTCACCGAGCAGGATCAGGGTATCGCAGAGCTTGTGGCCGCGGTGGCCGATCTCAACCAGCAGACCGAGTCCCTGCGCGTGGCCAATCTCAACAACTTTCAGAAATTGGGTTTTGTGAGATTTAGCCAGCACGGAGAAGCCGGGAATTTGAGCTTTGCGTTTGTCTTGCTTAATGCCCACGACACCGGGATCGCTATTTCCTCACTGCACAGCCGCGAGGGCGTGCGCATTTATTCCAAAGATATCGTCAACGGGAAAAGTAAAGCTAAGCTCACGGACGAAGAAACCCAAGCATTAACTCAAGCTCTCAATGGCAAGGAATGATATACCGGAAACAATAGTTTCGGCCGGAATGAGAATAGAAGGCGAACTCAAAAGCAACGGCAACATACGGATCGACGGCATTGTCTCGGGTAAAGTCCAGACTTCGCAGGATCTGGTACTCGGAGCCACGGCCCAGATCGATGCCGACCTTATCGCCGCCAACGCCTTCATCTCAGGCACAGTCAAAGGCAATGTTACGGTCAAAAATTCTTTGAGCATCACCGAGACCGGCCGGATCCTGGGCAACATCGTCTGTGCCCGTATCTCTATCCATGAGGGCGGTGTCTTCAACGGTAATTGCATTATGCGGGAGATCAAGCCGAGCGAAGCGCCCAAAGTGGAATCTAGGAATCTAGAAGCTGGAATCTAGAGCCATGTATTATTACATTGTCGATACTTCCAAACTCACCCAAAGGCAATTTGATAGAGTACAGCAAGAGCTGTACTCTTCTATTGCTGATTACCATATCCCCGGCGAAATCGTGAGGACTACCGGGATCCGGACGATTAAACAATTAGTTGAGACCGCGTTTTTCCACCAAGCGAAAACCATTGTCGCTGTAGGTACAGATGAGACGCTCGACAGCATCATCAATATCGTGGGCGATCGGCCCATGATCATTGGGTATATTCCCCTCGTTGCCACCGAGCTTGCAAAGGCGTTTGGCATCGCGAGCATTTCCCAAGCTTGCAAGGCTTTGGGCCTGCGTCGGGTGGAAGAGATCGACCTCGGGGTGGTCAACGGCATAAGCTTTCTCACCAAGCTCACCTTTGGGCTCGACCTCAAGGGTAAGGATAGCTTTGATTTTTTTGGTCTTGGGTTTATCAAACAGCTTATCAATAAGCCGACGTTTCAAGTCAGCTTCAATGCCGACCACTACCATGCCGATTCCGAAGTCTGGGGCGGACTTATCATCAACTGTCAAAATCATAAATGCGATAAGACCCTGGGCAAACCCACCGATGGTCTGCTCGATGTCGTGCTCGTCCCCAAATTGTCGCGTTCGGAATTATTTTCGCACCGCCGAAATATTCTCGACGGGTGCTTTGAGAAAGTCCCGGGTGCTTCGATTATGCATTTGGCGGCGCTCGAGATCACCAATCTTTCTGGTCTTCCGCTCAAGATCGAAAGCACGGAAGTTACCTCCACTCCCGCCAAAATCGAAGTCAAACCTAAGGCTCTCAAAATGATTGTCGGCCGCGAAAGAAAATTTTAGCCACGGCAAATTCACTTTACTGTATAATACCTTCATGAAGATCCGAAACCATCGAATCCTAATCCCCATTGGTTGTGCCGTTCTGATTCTGGCAGCCTTCCTGATGTATCAGCACTGGAATGTTTTGCGCTATGAGGTCCGATTGGCCAACATCCGACTGTTTCAGAGCGGCGAGGTGGCCGGCGGCACCATAGTTCAACTCCCCGCTACTTATCACCGGCAAGAGCATTCGCTCTCCTGCGAAATTGCGGCACTCAAAATGGCGCTGTCCGTTTTTGACATTAATCCTTCCGAATCCGAACTGGTCGGTAAACTTAAATTTGATCCCACTCCCCGCACAACATCGGTCTGGGGCGACCCATTCACGGGTTTTGTCGGCATTATCGACGGCAAGATGGGTGTTGATGGCTACGGAGTTTATGCCGACCCCATCCTCGAAGTGGCCAAGCAGTACACCAATGCCCAAGTCATCCGGGCGACCCCGGTGGAATTAGCCAAACAAATCGATCTCGGCAATCCGGTTGTCATTTGGGGCTATTCCGGCCGCGGCCGCACGATTAAGTGGAGTACTCCGGCCGGCCGGCAGATTACTGCAATAAACGGCGAACACGCTCGTACTCTTATAGGTTACTGGGGCGCGCCCTCGGCTCCCATTGGCTTTATTATTTTGGATCCTATCTATGGCACTCTCAAATGGAAAACTGCAGATCTCATGAAAAACATGCAGCCGTTTGATTACATGGCCGTTGTTGTTTCGAAACCATAGTTGTGCCCATCTCGAATGCAATGAGAGATCCCTCCTAAGAGCGACTTCTCACATGCGTTCGAAGTGGTATTAAATACTCATCATGAAAAAAATCTTAGTCATTGTACTCTTAGGCTTATGTGCTGCCGCTGGTGCCGTCTGGTATCAGGGCGGTTTTAGCCGCACCCAAGTCCCCTCTCCCCTGTCCCACCAAAATTTCCCCAACCCCTCCCCGACTCCGATGGCGCAGTTGCCCGAGGAAATCAATTTGGATGTGCCGTTTACAACTCAGGCACCCAAGGTTAATTGGGACGCCGACCACGAAGAATTTTGCGAGGAGGCCTCGGTCCTCATGGCCGCCGCGTATATAAATAATTTTACTATCCCGAACGCCGATTTTGCCGAGGAGAAACTTCAGGCCATCAAAAATTTTGAACTTGGCGAATTCGGCTATTTCCAAGACACCACCGCGGCCGAGACTGCTGTCATTCTCAAAAAGTTTTATAAAGTTAATTCCATCGAAGTCGTGGCTAATCCGAGCCTCAATGACATAAAACAAGCTCTGGCCAAGGGTAAGATTATTGTCGCGCCGTTTGCCGGCCGGGAGCTTGGTAATCCCAATTTCACTGGCGATGGTCCGCTTTATCACATGCTCGTGATCAAGGGCTACACCAAAGACGGGAAAATCATCACCAATGATCCGGGCACGCGCAAAGGCGCCAACTATATTTATAGTTCGCAAACTATTCTTGATGCTATGCACGATTGGAACCACGGGGACGTCACTCATGGTGCTAAGGCCATGATAATAGTCGGGTAATAGAGTGAACATGGAACAGAAAACCACAGGGCCAAAAAGTGACCCCGCACTTGATGCGGGGTCTTTATTTTGCTATTCTATTTTGAAACACAAGGAGGAGTTTAGTGAGAAATATAGTTGTTTATTGCGGGGCGAATATGGGACTGGATCCCGTTTATGCCGTCGGAGCGCGAGACTTTGCAAGTGAGTTAGTCAGTCAGAACATCGGCCTAGTTTACGGCGGCGGCAATCGCGGTCTTATGGGGTTAATAGCGACTGCTGTCGTCGCATCGGGTGGCAAGGTCACCGCGGTGATTCCCGAGCACATCAATAACATGGGCGCAGGCTACGTCGATGGATGCGAATTTCACTTGGTTGCCGACATGCATGCGCGAAAGAAAAAAATGGCTGACCTGGCAGATGCAGCCGTGGCACTTCCTGGCGGGTATGGTACGCTTGAGGAAATATTTGAATTTCTGACCTGGACACAACTCAAGATTCACCGTAAGCCTTGTGGACTTCTCAACACCGCCAACTATTACAATGATCTCATTCGATTCCTATATCGTAGTTCCGTCGAGGGGTTTATCCCATTCGATAATCTCGGGCTGCTGACGATTGAAGATCAGCCCAACAAGCTCATTGAAGCACTTCGGCGCCGTTTGTGAAAACAAGTGGCGCCGTTTTATTTTTGTAAAAATTTCCGCAGCTCTTCTCGCACAATTTCTCGTTCGTTCCAAGGGATTGACCCACCTTTGACCATCATGGTCTGCTCTGCACCCTTACCGGCAATGATTACGATATCGCCTGTATTTGCAAGGGATAATGCTTTGGCTATCCCGCCACGCCGGTCGGGGTTGCGAAACAGAGTTTGCCCGATAACTTTGCCATGCGCCACAGCCGCGTCGGCAATTTCGTGGATAATATCCTGGGGATTATCATCGTACGGATCCTCATTGGTCACCACGACGAAGTCGGCTTTCTTGGCCGCGGTCTCCCCCATCTGGGCGCGTTTGGCGCGGTCGCGTCCCCCGCCTTGCCCGCCCGTGAGAACGATAACTTTATTTACGCCGGCAATTTTGCGCGCGGCGTCCAAAACTTTATTAAAACTCAAATTTTCGTGAGCATAATCGACCAGGACCGTGAAGCTCTGCCCTTCTTCGATTTTTTCCATGCGGCCGGGAATGATTCTTACATCACTAATCCCCTGTCTGATTTTTTCTTCTGGCGCATGTAGATGCCGACCCAAGGCAATTGCCGGCAATGCGTTATAGACATTGAAATGTCCAAGGACCTCAAGGTGATAACTTTGATTTTCGATTTCAAAATTGACCCCGTTGTCCGAATCCATAATATTTTGCGCACGGACATCGCTTGCGTGTTCGATGCTGTAATTTAATTTTACGTCTGCAGGAAAACTGGCAAAGTAGTCAGAGTGTTCGTCATCGCGATTAGCTATCGATACGCGCTTGATGAGTTTGTCATCCAGGCGTTTGGTATGTTGCATGAGTGAGGCGAATAATTTTCCTTTGGTGTTTTTGTAATTTTCAAAACTCCCCCCGTGCGATTCCAAATGTTCCGGCGCGAGGTTGGTAAAAATTGCGCAATCAAAAATAATTCCCCGATGGCGGTTGAGCTTGATCCCCTCACTTGTGACTTCCATAACCACGTGCGTGCAACCGGCATCCACCATCTCGCGTAAATATTTCTGGAGCAAAAATCTACCCGGCATGGTCATGTGCATGGTGTTGGCGATTTCTTTTTGCCCGATGCGGATTTGCGCCGTGCCGATCTGGCCGACTTTGTAGCCTGCGGCCGTCAGCACTGACCAGACGAAATTAGCCGCCGAGGTTTTACCTTTGGTGCCGGTGATGCCGACGACATAGAGTTTCTCAGATGGGTTGCCGTAAATTTTGGCCGCAATTTCGGCCAACGCCAAATGGTAACCTTGGATGACGGGTTCGGGTGTAAGTTTCCGAATTATATTTTTAAGTTTTTTGAGCATAGGCGAGTATGAGTCCTAAAATGAGCCCAAAGATTAATTGTCCTTGTTGAATTGTAACAGGAAAATGATCAAACATCGACACAAACAGCAGGCTACACCCGAGAACCAAGAGGGTAAATTTCCAATCGGAAGCAGGGGAGTTCCACCCGGACCAAAAGATGATACCGAGTATCCAGAGGAGGAATCCCAGGCCCACCACGCCAAGACTTGCGGCTATGTAGATGAAAACATTGTGCGGTGGTTGGTACTCCCATGGTTCCATGTGAAACATATGTTTCATAACCGGGATATAGTTTCCCAGGCCATTACCGAAAACGGGGTATTTTTTGGTAATGTCCAAACCAGCGGTATTTAGTTCCACTCTTTGATTGTACGAATTGGAAGTTTCAATGTTGGCGATCCGATTAAACAATAACCCATGCCACAGGATAAGGATTGTTCCACATGAAACAATTGCTGGTAAAAGAATGGCTAGTTTAAGCCATTTTTCGTGACGTCTCAGATATAATAAGAATGATAAAGTTGCAAATGCCGCAATTACCCAAGAAACTCGAGAAAATGTCAAACATATCCCCACAATCAACAAATAATCCCCAAAAATAATAAAATTTCGGAGCTTTTGGCTTGTTTCACGTGAAACGATTAGATAATACCCCAAAATTAGGGCCAGGCAAAGGAAGAATCCTAGGATATTCGGATGTGGAAAGGTTCCATACGCTCGGACGAGTTTTCCTCCAGCATTTTCAATAGTCGCGAGCCCCCCGGTACCCAGGGGAGCGATATACTCGCCAATCCAGGATAATCCTAGGCCATGTTGCACGTGAAACTGCCAAATCGCCACAATTGCTTGGAAAATACCACTTAAATACAGGATCAGCGCGCTCTGTTTGAGGCTGTTCGGTGTTCCACGTGCAACAAACCAGACCAAGAGCCCTAATTCCAGGGACTTAAGGACTGAGTAGGACGACCACGTTAGATCATGTTGCACGTGGAACATACCGACTAGGATAACGCAGAATAAGCCTAATATTGGCCATAATATGTGATTTTTCGAAAGTTTCGGCCACCTCCACATCGCCCTTTGCTCAACTATATAAGCGATCAGGGTTATACCAAGCAAGATATCCGATATATAAAGAAAGAAAGCCAGGTAATATGAAAAATAGCCGTCGATATAGGCGTGCTCAGGATTATAGATTATTCTCTTGTTCCAAGGGATAGAAAGCAAAAACAACCAGAAAAATATCTGGCTAAATTTCATTTCTTTAAGTCTGCTCAATTGTTTCATGTGGAACATTGACAAAATGGAATCTATATGTTCTAATTTAATGCTGTAGCTATTTCCTCTTGATTTTTTGTCTGACGGTATGTACAATGTGTGCACTGCGAAGGAGGGAGGTTATAAACAGTGAGTCCTACACTCGCGAAGGAAGTGGAAGTTGTGGAGCGAGAAGCAGCTGAACTGCTGAAGACGCCTTACAACAAAGAGCTGGTCTTGAAGCTGGCTCAGTGGCGGCGGAAGCACGAACTGCTCTGGAATCGAGAGGGTTTACCGAAGAGTGCTCATCTTCGGCTGG
Source organism: Candidatus Doudnabacteria bacterium (assembly GCA_019659055.1). Classification (GTDB taxonomy): domain Bacteria; phylum Patescibacteriota; class Doudnabacteria; order UBA920; family O2-02-FULL-48-8; genus JAIFWV01. Next base: position 8,967 of record JAIFWV010000008.1, on the reverse strand, counting down.
CCGCGATCGAAGCCAAAGTCTCCAATCACTTCCAGATCTCGGCGTAAGGAGCCCCGTATGACCCACCACGACCGGTGACGCCTTGGTTGTTGTTCCACACCAAGGCGTCTTTTCTTTTTGCAGTAAGCTAATTATAATACATAAGCTATTTTCGCGGGCTTGCCCGCCGAAGCTTTAGCGAAGGCGGGGTGGAGTATGCCGGGCCTGGCCCTACGGGCCGTAGGCCCGGGGCAGTACGCACATGTTTAATGTTTATATTTTAATAAGTAAAAAGGATAACAAAAGGTATATTGGCAGCACGAACGATTTAGTCCGGCGTCTTGCGGAACATGAAAATGGGCTAGTATCTTCGACAAAAGGTCGGAGGCCGCTGGAATTGCTTTATACTGAGGAGTTCAAATCTGAGCGAGAGGCCCGTCTTCGGGAGCATTATTTTAAAACCCACAAGGGGTATAATGAGTTAGAGAAAATATTACGGGGTGGAGTATGCCGGTAGTACGCACGCTTCGGGTGCGTGTAGACTGGGTTCAATTCCCAGCACCCCGACCAATAAACGCTCGGTACGTTTGCAAAATTACCGGCTGTCAAAATCTGCTGATTTTGCAGCCTACTTGCTCGCGCCGTCGCGCTGCGCAGGTTAATTTCTGCAAAGTACCTCGCTAATAAAGTGTATGGAATGGCCGATGGTCCGACCACCATATCGACCGTAGGGAGATATCGCTCAGATGAGGGATTTCTCGCTCCGCTTGAAATGGAAGAAAAACCGCCCTCAAGGCGGTTTTTGATTTTCTATATTCTCACTTCACCAAATACCAGAGAGCGGGGATTACGGTGACGAGTTGGGTGATCACTCCCAATTTCCAATACTCGGGCATGGTGTACGTATGGCGCCAATTGTCATGGATCCACATGTGGAACGCATGAAACCTCCGGAAGCCGGGGAGTGCGTGGACTTTGTCGCGCCAAAGCGGAAAATTATCCACGAGATCAGGCAGATAACCGCCTAAGCCGCCCCAGGCCAGCATAGAGGTGAAACTGAAGTGATCTCGGATAATCCAAGCCGCGAGTGTGAATCCAAACGCAATTAGCGAATCGGTGATGGCAAAAACATACATTTTGCGGTCCCAGACAATCTCACCGTCTACAAACTGAGCGCTTGGCGGAAAATCGAGATGGGGGAGCGAATCACAAATAAAGTGTGAAACGATGCCTGCGGCTAAGCCCAAGGCAGGATTTTGCGTGGCGGTGCCGACAGCCACTGCGGCGGCACTCCCGATAATGACATGAGAGGTAGCAATCAAGGAAGTAAAAAATTAAAAATGAAAAATGAAAAAGTTAAGACAAACCCCAGCCCCTTTATAGATTAGCATAATTTATCTTGCAGATATAAATAAAAAAAAGACCGTGGGTGACAAAAGTGGGGAGTGTCACACGGTCTTTACGCGGGGAAATGTCCCTACAGACGTAAGGGACGGCGAGCTGGATCAGAAGCGTTTGAGCAACATCACGGCGAGGATGAGAATCACCCCGGCGAGTGCGGCGCACCTCAGAACGGTGATGATGCCGAAACCGGTGGAACCCAGTAACGAAAAGGCGGTGGGGCTTGCGGTCTGACCGGTGCGCGCAAGTTGCATTGAACTCCTCCTAAAAGAACGATTTATTAATGATACCGGAATTAAATCTAAGCGTCAACAAAGGCAAAAAAATCCCGCAGTGAAGTTTCGCGTGAGAAACAGTCACCAGGATCCAGTTTATCGAGTCTGCCTGCCGGTAGGCAGGGGTTTACAACAGCAATGATTTTCAGTAAAATAAAGTGCAAGTTCGGTATTGAGCCAGCCTTTGTAGCTCAATGGATAGAGCAGACCCGTCCTAAGGGTAAGATGGGGGTTCGATTCCCTCCGAGGGCACCAGAATAATTAAGATAAAAAAATGAATTGGCAGACATACTATGGTTCGTTCGCGAATCCTTACGGATTCAAAATTTTGGTTCCAGTGTTAAGCATGGTTGTGGTTTGGAGTTTGGTTTGGAAAGGCATGGCACTGTGGCGTGCAGGTCGCAACGGTAGTAAGGTTTGGTTTGTAGTTTTGATGCTTGTAAATACTCTTGGTATTTTGGAGATACTTTATCTCTACAAGTTTGGCAAGAAAAATTCTGTGCAACAAATTCAGTAAATGGTTTAATAAATAAGAACGGGCCGTTAGCTCAGCTGGCTAGAGCGCTTCCATGGCATGGAAGAGGTCGCTGGTTCGAATCCAGTACGGTCCACCAGAAAAGACTCCGTGATTTATCGTGGGGTCTTTTTTGATTTCCAAAACTTAATCTCGGGGCTATAATAGAGAAACCACTAAGCGATAATTAATTAAAAGGAACAGTTATATGAATAAAGTAGTACATTTCGAAATTCCGGTTGACGATTGGGATCGAGCCAAGAAGTTTTATGCCGATAACTTCGGCTGGGATCAGCGGGACATGAAGAGCGATGGTAAATTTGATTATGTCATGTTGCACACTGCGGAAACTGGTCAGGATGGCATGGTGCAAGAGAAAGGCGCTATCAACGGCGGGTTATTCAAACGCGGGGCAGAGGATGCAGTGCCGCGAATTTACATTCAAGTTGAATCCATCGAAGACTCGATAAAAAAAATTGAAGCCTCCGGCGGCAAGCAACTCGGTAAGATTGGCCCTATACCAAATGGGAGGTTCGCCAAGTTCACGGACTCAGAAGGTAATGTCTGCGGCTTGGTTGATAGTAAAAAATAACTACGAACTACGAAAATTTACGAACATACGAAATGAAGGCCCAAGCAATAAAACAGGAAATCTTGTATCCGGAGCTGAGCTATAATATTATCGGAGTCTTAATCGAAGTTTTTCGAGAGCTGGGAAGTAAATATCAAGAGAAGTATTATCAAAGAGCCGTTGCTGTGGAACTTAAGAAGAGAAATATTAAATACTTAGAGCAGGTCAAAGTTCCTTTGGAATATAAATCAGAATCCATAGGACACTATTATTTAGATTTTCTGATTGAAGATAAGGTTATTTTGGAGATTAAGAAAAATAAGCCGTTCTCCTATAAAGACATCGAGCAGACGCTAAGCTATCTTAAGGCACTTGATTTACAATTAGGTATACTCGCTAATTTTACTAGCGATGGCGTGAAGTTTAAACGGATTGTAAATATAGTTTAGTATGTTCGTATTTATTTCGTAATTTTGTAGATATGAAATTTCCCACATACAAACATGAAACACAAAAACATGAGCAAGGATTTTTCCACGTGGCCGGTTGCGACGAAGTCGGGATTGCGCCGCTGGCTGGTCCGGTGGTTGCGGCGACAGTGATTTTGGATCCAGTCTCGATTGGCAAGCAGAGATCCAAAAGCAAATGGTGGTATCGTGTACGCGACAGCAAAACGACAAATGAGGACGAGCGCGCAGAACTCTTGCCATTTATCCAAGATCATTGCCTCGATTTTGCTGTGGGGATTGTCGCACGCGAAACAATCGATGAGATAAATATTCACCAGGCGGCGATGCTGGCTATGAAAAAATCCATTTGTGGCTTGAAGAAAATTCCAGATTATTTATTCCTCGACGGCATCCATAAAATAAAAACAATTCACATGGCACAGGAATCTGTGATCGATGGCGACGAGAAAATTCTTTCGATCTCAGCCGCGTCTATAATCGCCAAAGTCGCTCGAGATGAAATACTCCACCGGTTGCACGAACAGTTTCCAGAATACGGATTTGCCAAACACAAAGGCTATCCGACCAAGTTTCATCGCGCGGCAATGGAGAGGTATGGGATCACTCCCGAGCATAGGCGGAGCTTTGGGTTTGTGAAAATATGTTTAGAGAAAATAGGGTCATACCAGCACTTCCAAGAAAGCTTATCCATCCCAGACTTGATATAACCACTTCGAGCGGAGCGAGAAGTCTCGGTGTCAATACCGAGATCTCTCCCTTCGGTCGAGATGGGAAACCCCAGCTTTCGCTGGGATGGTTTTTATTTTATAATAAGGATACGGAAGGGTCGCATAGTGGTCTAGTGCACCGGTTTCGAAAACCGGCATGGGCGAAAGCCTATCGTGGGTTCAAATCCCACCCCTTCCGCCAAAGGATTGCAGAATTAATCTTGATTCACGACCTCCACTGCGAATACATTGAATAGAATCACCAATTGCAGTGCAACAGCCAATGAGTAGAATGATTTTAGTGTGAAACAAGGAAAATATTTTTATGCCAGAGAATTTTATCGCAAACGCAGAAAAAATAATCAACGCCCCAGCCAGTAAGGTCTGGCAGGCGCTTACCGATCCCGCAGTGGTCTGCCAATGGCTGTTTGGCACGGAGATGACAGCTGATTGGAAAGTCGGAGGCGAAATCCGCTATCGCGGCCAGTGGGAAGGGAAAGCTTACGAAGACAAAGGAACAATTCTGGAACTTGAGCCGGAGCAGAAAATTGTGAGTACTTATTGGAGCGGATTTTCCGGATTGCCAGATATCCCAGAAAACTATCAGAAGGTCATTTACGAACTTATTCCCGAAGGTGACCAAACCAAGCTTATGATCACCCAAGAGGGGAATAAGACCGAAGATTCCGCCAAGCACTCCGAAACTAACTGGAACATGGTTTTGGACAGCATGAAGAAATTAGTGGAAGCCAATTAAAAAAACCGCCACCGTGGCGGTTTTTTGTTTGCTAGTTTATTTTTTGACGATGAGAGTGCCAGCCATAATGTCGTGGAGGTTCTGGCGTTTTTCCGTAAACAACATGAATAGATAACCTATACCGAGAATAAGACTTGAGATCATGCGGCCAAAAAATCTGCCGGACGCACGGCCAAAACTTACGCGGTTGTGATCGAGATCGGTAACTTTGATGCCCATGACGCCTTTGCCGATTGTGCCTTGGCGGCCTGAGCTTTCCATGAGTGCGAAGTACAGCCATTCACCGACTAAGACCATAAGTCCCAGGAAATTCCCAACTGGGCTTGGGCCAGACGATTTGGTAAGTGCAACCCCGAGGAGGAATGACACTCCGAATGTCACCGCTAAAATGATAATTCCGTCTATAAATGAGGCGGCAAACCGTTCCCAAAAAGTTGCGTAGACGACCGCCGAGGTCGGCGCGGATGGAACCGGAGGCATAGCCTGCATGGGCGCCGCCGGAATTTGATCGTTTGTGTCCATATATATAGTTAATGTTTGCTTAAGTATAGTACAATTTACATCAATTTAGAAATAACCCCAGGAGGGAGCCTGCCGTAATTACGGCCAGCGTAAGAGATATATAGAGGAGCCCAAATTCTAATTTTCTATTTGCGTTTTCGTGCCGATTGTTTTTGATATGAATATATACGTAAAACGGCAAGGTCAGGATTGTTAGTAGCAATCCCAACAAGGATACGACCATCAAAATTCTAAACGGATTCAAAGGAGCGGCTGGAGAACAATTTCCACATAACGGCTGTGCCGGATTGGATTGCGCATAATCCCAATCAATCGGTTTAACTGATTCTTCATAGATTTTTTCTGAACCCATAGTAATTTTTACTGTAATTTTTTGAGTAAGGTCATTCTTTATGACAAAGTTATCCGGCGATTTAAAATCTACATTAACGATACCAGTGGAACTCTGGACCATGCTATAGGTGCCGTCTAGATTATGGCTTTCAATATCAAACGACTGCGGAATGTCAAAATGGTTTTCTGCAATAGTTTTGTCGCCGTCAAAAAGTGTGATCGTATAAGCGCCATTCATCTGCCATTCAAAATCAGGACGGATCCGCCTCACCACGCCATTGATATAGTTGATTTTTCCATTCTTTATTTCAATGCCGACATTGAGGTACGCCGAACTGCCTGCTTTGGCGGAAAGGGGAGCCAGCAGAAAAATGGCGAAAGTGATGGCGAAAATTTTATTTGATAAAGCCATATTGTCTTAATAATTGTTCTTTTGCTTTGTAGTGTGGATCAGTCGGCCAATCGCCTTGGGTTTTTTTGTTAGGATAGAATACCAGGGTTTCGGTCATAGTCGCCACATCCTCGCCAAATGTCTGCGCCCCGCGTGTCGCAGAATAGGATTCTACAAATCCACAGTGTGGGACATTAGTTTCGCCATTGTTCCACGCACCATTTTTTAGTGGCAGATATTGGCAGTTGCTTAAATTTCCCACGGCTTTGATCCAATCAGTGTTAAAGGAAGTATTGCCGTAATATTTTTGTAACTTATGGGCTGCTTCGTGCAGAATAGTGGAACCGAGTTTGTCCCAGGTCGGTGTGGTTTTGGAAATCCAGGCCGCATGGATCACGCGATCATGGTCAGAAGAACAACCGCTTCGCAGGCCTTGGGTATAGCAGTTTGCTTTTTCGGCAAAACTATTCCAGTAGTCTTTGGAATAAATCCGAATGTCCAGGCCCAGGCGTTGGTACGCCGGCAAATTGATGGCGGTCATGGCGGTTACGACACCTTGTTCAATTTCATCCGTGTCCGCATTGGGGGCGGCCTGCGGCCATTCGCCTCGGAAAGTTACACCCGTGCCCTGGAAACGGCGGTTAAGGTATTGATAGCCAGTGATCAAGACATTGATGTCAGTGCTGTCTGAGCCCTGCTTATTGGTAAGTGTAAGTTTAAGCTTGCCCGCTTTAACATAGTTCTGCGTGACTAGAGTGGCAGTGAGTTGTTTGCCATCAGTAGAAATACTTTTGCCAATCAAATAAATAGGATCGCCAAGGTTGGTTTGACCATAGCTTCCAAAACTAACCGAAACGCCTTGCAGATTTTCGCCAGTAATTTTGAGATCGGAAAAATTATTTGTGTAATAGACAAAACCGGTCCAAGTGTTAAGTCCTAATTTTTTGCCGGCGAATACTGAAGTAGGGGATATGGATTTGATGACCGGAGGCGCTGGTTTGTCTTCCGCCACAGGAACAGTGTCTCCGCTGACTTGTGAAGCAGAGTATCCAAGGAGAGCTTGGGCCTGACTTTGGGAAAGACGAGTGCCTTGAGTACAATAGCAATACCATTTGATGCTAAAAACGTACTTGCCTTTTTTAGCCACCCCGCCACCACTGTATTTAAAATAACTTTCGTCTCCAATGCCAAGTTTGGTCCATGATGACTTTAAGTTGGAGTATTGAGAATTAAAATAGTTGGAGGCAGCTGTTGGAGAGTCAAAACTGTATACTGTGGCCGTGGCGATTCCATCTGGCTGCGGGTAGGACATCTTGTAATTGCAAGTATTGTAAGATTGGCTGGTACTCTGGACGTTACCAATGACTTGGGAGATTTTGCTTACTGGAAAAAACTTCAGAGTTTCGGCCGAACAAGTAGCGGCTTGGGTCATTTCGGGCACTAGAAATCCAGCTGCGAAAATAACGCAAAGGATTAGTCCTGACAGTTTTGTTTTTGATTTCATCAAATCTTCTTTAGCGAACCTTGGTGCATGCATCCTTCACTAATTCTACGGCTTGTGCAGAAGTGATGGATAAGTTCTCTACACCAACGGCGAGAAAAACAGAACCTTTGTAACCCGCAGCGCTACTTGTACTGTTGGTAATCGGCCCTTCGGAATATTTATCGCAAGGAGTCGTACCGGAATTAAAATTTTTATCTTTCGTTGCCACGTCATAACCCAGTTTTGCTGTGTCTGGTTTTGTGTAATCTATAGCGACCAGAAGTACAGTTTTTTCTTTATTACTACTTAGGCTGGCTTGAGTTATGAGATAGCAGCTGCCGATGTTAAGGCTGCCGACATTTACCGGCTCGCCGATAAGTTTTGTTATCTGGTCATAGGAGAAATATTTCAAAACGTCTTGGCATCCTTGTGGCAAATTTGGGGGAATATTATTGGCGCTGGGCTGAGTAGAGGTCGGAGTCGGTGAGCCCGAAGTTATATTTTCTGAACTGTTAAACGCACTGTTCGTTTTAGATTCTCGATCTCGGTTTTAGATTCTCGATCTCGAAGGAATAGCTTATAAAGCATGCCATGCCAAACGAAAGAACTCAGACCTAGAACTAAGACCAGAATCAGAGCCAGCATCAATCCCTTCTGTTTTTTTATTTTTTTCGATGCAATTAGATAGATGATTTCAACCGCACCTAGTAGATTTATTATTATTAGATCTATAAGGATTAACCAGGCGTATATATCACTTCCTGCGCCAGGATATTGTCCCGAGATCTTCCATCGGTAATCCAAAAAAAATAAAACTGCATAAGCCCCAAACGCAATCAAACTTACCACCAAAAGAAATGTGCCAAATCCGGTTTTTATGTTTCCTAAGACATTTGCTATATCTTCACTGTTCCAACCTTGAGCCGTTAGATTTTGTCTGATCTGTTCATCCTTCATCCCCGCCGCTCGCGAATCAGAAACATATTTTTGCAGTTCCGGTGTGATCATTGAATTAAATTATTTAATTTGATTTTTAGATCTTCGTAGAATCTGAGACCCTCAGGATCGGAATGGATTTTTGAATAAAAATACAACTCGTCTTCAACACGTTCTGAGGATAAACGCAATAATTCAGGATCGTTAATAATATTTGGGTTATTCAGAAATGTATCAGAAATAGCTCTAAAAAACGAAAATGGCTGCTCTTTTGCTAAAATTTTCTTTAAAATGCTTTTAGGCGTATTTTTACTAGCAAGTAAGACGTTAGCTATAGAACTATCGCCTAAATTTACTTTTGTCATGATATCCGTAATCAATTCCGCATCTGTTTCTTCAAAGTCGTACATTGGTTTAGCTGTGCCGGAAAACCATCCGATTTTATTTTTATATTTCATTCCCATATATCCAAAGTCAAAACCTTCAAAGTAACTTCCGCAATATGAGCAGAAAATTACAAGATTCTGGCTTTTATCCTGATATATAAGTGTGGGATTTTTTGGCCAATTATGCTCATCCTTTGTATAGAAACTAAGGTCAGTGTCTTTTACAAAGCGATTGATGTCAG
>JAIFWV010000036.1 GCA_019659055.1 Candidatus Doudnabacteria bacterium | reverse complement strand
TTCAGTCGTGAAATGACCTCTATTGTCCCTACATCATATCGCCGGATTTGGCTGAATTTATGAAGTCAATCACCTGCTGTCGGTGTTTTCCGCCCATGGCCCACTTGTAAGCCGGGTTCATGTTGTCGAACACGATAAGGGGTGTGCTCCACCAAAGCTGCAGAGCTTCCTCGTTCATGGCTGTCCCGACCAGGTCTCGGACCTCCTGAGGCGGAATCGGGCCCGAAAATGAGGTGTTATTAATCCAAGATGGTTTCTCCATATTTGGATCGCCAGGGCTTCCCGGATTTTCGATCCATTCATCAGCCGGACCTCGGTGAGGGTTTGTCATTAGTTCCTCCGTTGCTTCCAGTAAACCAGAATCCCAAGCACTCGTCAATGCTTGGGATTACCTTCGAGCGATAGCGAGAAGTCCCGGTGTTAGTACCGAGATCTCTCACTTCGTTCGAGATGGTTAGAAAAGACTCACTTGCTCAGATTTCTTCAAAATCTGTTTGCGTTCTTTGTCTTCGTAGATATGGACTTTACCGAAAACGCCATCGTAACCTGCGTCCCATTTCACTTTACCCTCACGGACGCGGATGATGGACTCCGCCACAGCTGACCCACAAATTTTTTCGAGTTCTTCTCTCGGCAAGTCCAGCAAGACCTGAAATTCTGTGTATGGGCTAATTCGTGCGAATACGTCCTGAACTTTTTTGCTAGCCGGGCCAATTCCCAGAGTCTCGGCAATCACTTCCTCCAATGGAATGACGTTCTTAAATGGTATAGCGTTCGTGGGTTTTTCACCCTCTGCCCTATCGCCTAGAACCTCTACCCTATTGAGCACGCCCACAAGCAATTTCTTCGCGCACTTGGGACAAATACCTTTAAGCCTGGCAGTCTCGGCTGGGAGACAAGAAAATTTGCAATCCGCATGACCATCGAGATGATACTTTCCTTCTTCTGGAAAAAATTCAATCGTAAACAAAAACTCCTTCGGATCTTTATCCTTTATCACTCGGATAATTTCATCGTATGATAGTTTATCTTCTGCGATCTCAAGTACATTGGCTTCGCGGCCAATCTTACGCAAGCTATGAGCATCGGAGTTGGAGAGCAAAGAATATTTGTCCAAGGCCGAAATCTGCCAATTCATCCGCGGATCGCTCGATAGGCCGGTCTCTATGGCGAATATATGCTTGGCCTGGTCGCCAAAGGCCTCCTCGACACTGTCAAAGCCGGATAACGAACCGAACAATCCAAAATGCGGCGTCCAAGCGTGGGCCGGGATAATGACGCAGGCCGGATCCGCTTCTAAGACTATTTTTACCAACTCATCACAATGAAGCCCAATGATCGGCCGGCCGTCGGATTTGAGATTACAGCCGCGCGCCTCCAGAGCCTCGCGGATCCTGTCGACAGCCGCAAAATTTGGCGCCAAAATCATATTATGGATCCGCCTCACCTTCTCGCCTTGTTTGTAGATAGACGAGACTTCGGCTGTGAGCATGAATAAAGCTTTTAGCGGGTTAGCCTTTAGCTTATAGAGGCCGGGCTTTGCTTCCTCCAGATTGTCTTTCAATTCGCTCAACCAACCAGGATGCGTGAAGTCGCCTGTACCTATGATACCAATCCCTTTTTTATCTGCCCAGATACCAATGTTCCCAGGAGTTAGGTCCTGGGAACATGCTCGCGAATATTTGGAGTGAATTTGGAGGTCTGCAATAACTTTCATAACCGTTGATTATTTCTTGCCTAAATTCATTCCCGCTTTATTCAATGCTTCAATTTTGTCGTTGAATTCCTCTTCCCGTTCTATGCGTTCTTCTGTATCTCCGGATTTTATTTCTTCTAGTAATTCCAGCGCCTTATCGAAAAGTTTCTTGGCTTCCTTCGGATCATCGTCATAATGTGTATCAATGGTATCGACGACTTCTCCAAAAGCTTCGATCTGCTCGGTGGTTAATTTACCCGATGCTTCATCGACAGCATTTAAGATATCTTCCGCCCGATCCTCGGCATCTATCCCATCGTCTTCGGCGTCTTCGTTTAATTCATCTTTCTCTGCGCCAGAATACTTATCAAAGTTATATTCGCTTTCGCCGTACATATTTATTTTTGTTTCTCCCGCCACCGCAAATAAATTATTTAACGAAGGCGGGATCCCGCCAACGGCGGTGACAGTTAATATAAAATACAAAACAGAGTGTAACTCTGTTTAAAAATCTTGTCAACCAAATTGCTATTTCCTTAGAATTATTCCAGGAACGGCTTGCCTTCTTCTTCCATCAATTCTTCCGCCGTGCGGTGGACAGCCGCAAGTTTAAGCTCAGATTTGGTCGAATAATCATTGTGAAAATCGTTCATAATCGTCTGGAGACTGGTGAGCATGAGGTTCCATTCCTGCTTGTGCGGGCTCGTCAGGTACGACTTTTTTGCCAAGTTAAGAAAGCGCCAGACAGTGTTTTTGGCATCCTGAGTCATGTTGTTTTGGCAGAAAAAGAAGAAATCTTCTGTTTGTTTCACTAATTCCGGCTTGCTTTCGCTCGGTTCGCTGGTTTCGTAATTCATAGTTATAATTTAAGCTTCGATAACTCATTCGTCAATGCCCTGGCAGTGTTGACAAAAGCTATTGCTTGCGCTATAATTTACAGTTATTATTAATCTTATTAAGGACAAAATAACTTCATGAAAAAACTTATAGCGGGATTCTTGGTGGCTTCTGGATTCTTGGTTCCAGCTCTCTCAATAGCTCAAACTTCGAATTCAGCATCTTCACTCAAAATCACTGGCGTGCTCACTTCGGGAAACTATACCCAATTTGATGCCAACATAGAAAATTATCAAATTATCAGCGATACCGCAGTGAGTATCCTCACGATCTCCGATGCGAAACTGGCTGATATTACTTCTGCTCAGTTTCTGGGTACCGGCGGTTGGACCACTGTTTCGCTTAAACAAAATGGATCAGATGTTACCGGCCGATTCGCCTCCAAAGTGGGATTCGATCTTGGGACCGTCCGGACAGTAACGATGCGTGTCAGCTTTAAATCGGCTCGAACCTATATCTTAGGATACTCGCTGGAAAATCCGAGCGGCAAAATCATTTCTAGTGCTGCGGCCCCATTCGTAATTACCCGCCCGAAGGTTTTAGGAGTCGCAACTCCTGCGACCAAAACCTTCACTCGCCGGCTCTCAGCAGGATCCAGAGGTGACGATGTGACCGCTTTGCAAAATAAACTGAGTGATGATGGATTTTATACCGGTCCCGTCACCGGATATTTTGGAGGCCAAACCACAGCTGCCGTGAAGGATTATCAGAAAGCGCATGGCTTCACTCCTCTCGGTTCGGTCGGTCCGCAAACTCTCGCGGCATTGAACCAATAAATAGAATAAAAAAACAGCCTCTCATCGGGGCTGTTTTTTATTTATCTAAATCACTAAATTCCGCTTTCTTTTTTTCTAAATCTTTTCTCAAAAAAACTATTCCCCGTTTGTGCTCATTGGCCAGTTCCGGACTGATCGGCGTATAAGGGTCTTCGTCTTTGAGCCGTTTGACATTGGCCTCGGCATCGACAATATCCTGCTCCAAATTAGCAATATCGCTCTTGAGATCAGTGCGCTTATTGCCTGTGCTTTGGTCTTGGCTTTGGTCTTGGAGTTCGATTTCTTGCATTGTGCTGTTCATGTCATCGTTCATAATATATACATACTAACATTAAACGGCCGTTCGGTATATAGATAAAAAAAGCCCTCAAAAGGGGCTTCTGGTTTTAGTTTCCTTCGCCCCACCACATAAAAAATTCTTTTAAGCGAGCGAAATTTGCGAAAACTAACCCGCACAGCGCGACGGCGCGAGCGAGTAGGTCGAAATTTCAGCAGAAATTTACGGCCGATAGTTTTGCAAATTTGCGAGCGATAAAGAATTTTTTCCCAAATAAAAAACCCCGCACTGCCTACTTTCCCACCAGTCTTACACTGGAGTATCATGAGCGGTACCGCGTTTCACTTCCGAGTTCGGGATGGGATCGGGTGGGGCCGCGGCCCTTGAAGCACGAGGAGATTTAACAAAATTTATTGAGGTAAACTGTTACTTGTGAGGGCAAAGACCATAAAGCCTACTGCCGCGATAACGATGAGTAACCCTACCAGTTTAAATGATGGCTGATATCTTTGCATTAACAAATCCATATTACTTTACCTTTTCAGGAAGTGAAAGTTTGGTATCAATTCGTTGGAGCAAATTGATCAATGCCGTAGGTAACCAAACTTCTACTTCCTGATTTCAATTATACCAATTCGATATAATTATGGAAAGCAATCAAATATCAGTCAATTGTATTGTTTGCCAGAAAATGGACCCGACTATGCTTGAAGCTTCGTCGGGTTTGGCGATCGATGGAATCAATCGCTAAAATATTGGGCACAAGTCTAGAGGAATCCAGCCAGATCCCTCTACGTTACCGAATTACCAGTTTAGGCGTATTGCATTCGGCAGTCCTTGATTGAGCGAGGCTGGTTTGTGGCCCTCGTACCCAAAGCTCGAACTTCTCCTTGGAATTTTTTAACGACCTGAGGTGGAGGAAGACATTGCTGTTTATTTGGGAACGACAGCTCTCTGAAGCCGGCGGCCAAACGCAATCAAACAATGCAGAGTTCCCCCTCCACCCCATCTCTTTGGGGTTACCAGACCGCTTTGTCAGCTGGTGAAGCGCGTTGAAACGCGACTGACTCCACGGCCTGGTAACATCCCATTTGAGGGGGAATGCCAGGACCTCGCGGTTGCGACTTCCGAAAAACCTAAGCGCTAGGTGCGCATGCGGTTGTTTTGGAAGATCGCGGTTCGCATCGTCCCTATTCCCCCAACTCGTGAGAACGGAGTTGGTTGCCGTGCCTCAAGTGGTGGGGTATCGAACCACCTTCAGCACAGCAACCTTCCCCGAGGAAGTTACCCAACAGCAGATGTGTTCACCCGTCGGCCAAGACAGCTAGGCACCTGTCAGTCTGATAACTCCCATTTGGTGGGGAGATTTTAGATCGCATTCCAGTTTACTCGGGCCTCGGCGCATCTAATGATCCTTTCGGACCCTTCAGCGGCTCCATCCACAAGATCTGCAAGACGTCGATCGTATATTGCATCTCCCCATTTCCATTTTCCGGCAAACAAATTGTTAAAAAACACTAATGACCACTAATACTAACACGAATCGGACACCAACTTAGTGGTTCTTCGTGTTTATATTCGTTGTAATTATTCGTGTATGCGTTAGCAACCACGAATCGCTAGTCAAAAATCCAACTTTCCCCAGTAAAGAAAATCCCTTACGGGATGAAATTTTCTGAGGAAAATTTCAATTAAACTTTCAGTTGATTAGTATTGCTCGGCTCAACACATTACTGTGCTTACACCTGCAACCTATGCTCCGCTGCATCTCATTGAATCTTGTATTGCTACTCAACTCTTTGAAACGCTTAGGAAATACGGGGTAGTCTTCCCCGAACTTATCGCTATATTTCAAGCAACGAAACCTAGTTTTGTGGACAGCTTCACGCTTATATGCATTCAGCGTTTATCTTAACTAGACCTAGCTACTCCGCCATGCCGCGGACGCGACAACGGATACACCAGAGGTCTATACATCCTGGTCCTCTCGTACTA
>JAIFWV010000035.1 GCA_019659055.1 Candidatus Doudnabacteria bacterium | reverse complement strand
CAAATTCCAAGGTAGCCGTGGAACGTGAGGCGTGGAGCGTGAGATTAATCGCGATTCACGTTTTACGATTCACGGTTCATGACCATGCGCTTTATTTACACTCGAACTTTTAGCGTAGCGTTCTCGATTTTTGTAGGGATAGCTCTGCTGATTATTTTTGACGCCAAAGGCTACTTGGGACTGGCACGGGACGGATTCGGCAGGCTTTATGGCCGGACTTCGGGCACAGTCTCCACAGGAGTCGGAGCGACCAAGGAAGTTTTTCAGACTTTGTTTACTATCCGTAAGTTGGTACGCGAAAACGCTCAGCTCAATCAACAAATCGACGAGCTGTCATTTGAAAACGCCCGCCTGCAATCCAGCCGCGACGAAAACACCGCTCTGAGAAAATCTTTGAACTTTAAAACTAATTCCAACCTCGAGCTGCTGCCATTGGAGGTCATAGGGGCAGACCCGAGCGGGTTTTCGCAAGTGATCACCGTGGACAAGGGACAAGAAGAAGGTGTGGGCCTCAACAATGCCGTGATTGTCTCGCCAGGACTCCTGGTGGGCAAGGTAACTTCCCTTAACCCGCACTCAGCGCAGGTAACATTGATTACAGATCCAAGCCTGATCGTCTCCGCTGTGGTCGCAGATTCCGGGGCGCAAGGGTTAATCCAAGGGGAGCACGGACTGGGATTGTCGTTTAATCTCATAAGCCAGAACGAAGTCATCAAAACTTCGGACAATGTCACGACCTCAGGTCTGGCCGGGGATTTTCCGCCAGGATTACTGATCGGCCAAATTGATTCGATAAAATCTTCCGGCTCGGATTTATTCCAGAAAGCGTTTGTGGGCCCAGCCGCGGATTTACGAAACCTTAAGTTTGTATTTGTGGTCAAGCCCTAATGCGGTATCTAATTATTATTTTCGTACTGTTTGCCTTGCTCGTATTGCAGACTGGCGTTTTGGGGAACCTGGGCTTGGGTAAGGCGGGGAGTCTCCCTTTACTCTACGTCTTAATTACAGTCATGTTGGCAAAGTTTCGCCAGGGGTTGTTTACGGCATTAGCAGCCGGAGTTATGCTAGACCTGGCGTCGGCGACCCGCGCCGGAACAATCACAGTCGCCATGCTGGCAGTGCTCGGGCTTGTATACTTTGTCATAAACAAAGTCATCACGCGCGAGCTCAATAGGTTTATTCTCGTGGTTTGCATAATCTTGGGCACGATTGCGTTCTCTGTATCCGTAGTCCTTTTCAACAGAGTTTTGAATCTGGTAAACCTGGGGATCATGCTTGATTGGCGATTTATCCTGGGCCGGAAATTAATTTTGGATCTTACTGTAAATTTAATTTTTGCGTACCCTATCCTTTTATTATATGAGTTTATTCGAAGACAAAAACTATCTCAATCGTAAGATGCCGTTTGGCAAAAACTTAAGCTTTGAGGAAATCTTAATCGACAGCAAAGATGAGCCTCAGGTTTTTGAAGATGAACGGGAAACACTGGATAACCGCATTCTGACACTGCTGGTGATTTTGCCCTTGGCGATTTTGGGCCTGCGTCTCTTGTTTTTGCAGTCGGTCCACGGCCAGGAATACAAGGCTCTGGCCGAAGGCAATAAATTGCGGGCGACACCGACTTACGCGCCGCGCGGTTTGATTATGGATAATTTTGGAAAAACCATTGCCAGCAACCTCCCTAACTTTGAGCTCGATATCGTGCCTGCGGATTTACCGGACGATCAGGCTTCGGTGGAGATGACCGTGACCAAAATTTCAGAAATTCTCAACATTCCGAAAACTGCCCTCGACGACAAAGTCAACGCCCTCGACCGCAAGTCTGTGCTTACGCAAAATATCTTGCCGAGTATTACCAAAGAACAGGCGCTGGTTCTCTTAAGTAAGCAATCCGAATACCCGGGATTTGTCGTCAACGACAATCCCATTCGGGATTACAAAGACAGCCAGATTTTCTCGCCGGTAGTCGGGTATTCGGGAAAAATTACTCAGGACGAATTGGCCGCGCGCGCAAACCAAGGCTATCTCTTCAATGACTTTGTGGGCAAGACCGGTCTGGAAATAGAATACGAAGATTATTTACGCGGCGTTTCTGGCCAGAAACAAACCGAAATCGACGCCTCGGGTAATTCCAAAAAAACCTTGGCGGAATTACAGGCTTTGCCGGGCAACAATATCCGGCTCAATATCGACTATGATCTGCAGAAAACTATTTATGACAGCTTAGTCAGATCTATAGCCAAATACCGTCTCCCGAACCGAGCCGCCGCCGTGGCCACCAACCCCAAAACCGGGGAAGTCCTGGGCTTGGTCTCCATCCCAAGCTACGACAATAATCAATTTGCGCGGGGGATTACGCAAGACGAATATTCCGCCTTACTCAACGACTCGAATCATCCCCTGATCAACCGCGTCATCTCGGGCTTGTACCCGCCCGGATCCACAGTAAAACCGATGATGGCCATTGCCGGGCTTTCGGAAAATGTGGTTACTCCGCAAACCAAAATTCTCGACGACGGGGTCATCCGCGTGGGCTCGTTTACATTCTACGGCTATCGCCATGAGGGCCTCGGCGTCATGGATGTCTATACGGCCATTGCCAAATCATCAGATATTTATTTCTACACTGTTGGCGGCGGTCGGGCCGGAACCAGCATCTCGGGCTTGGGGCCAGAAAAAATTGCCGAATGGCTGCGCAAATTCCATTTGGGAAGCCAGCTTGGCATCGACTTACCCGGCGAAAAATCAGGATTGGTTCCGGATAGCGCTTGGAAGCGGCAAGCACGGAACGAACAATGGTTTTTGGGCGATACTTACCACTACGCCATTGGCCAAGGAGATTTGCTCGTAACACCTCTGCAAGTGAATTCGTGGACCTCAACCATTGCCAACGGCGGCACGGTGTATCAGCCGCATATATTGAAAGAAGTCGCAGACCACGATGGGCACGTCGTCAAAAAAATCGATCCGAAAGTTTTAGCTAAGGATCAGTTTAACCAAGATTATATCAAAATCGTCCAAGACGGCATGAGGCAAACTGTAACATTGGGTTCGGCACAATCCCTCAAGACTGTGGGGATGCCTGTGGCCGGCAAAACCGGTTCGGCACAGTTTGATCCCAAAGAGCCCTCCAGGACCCATGCGTGGTTTACATCCTATGCGCCGGCCGATGATCCGCAGATTGCGCTGACAATCCTTATGGAAGGAGCAGGGGAAGGATCGAGCTACGCCGTCCCTGTGACCCATGAAGTCTACGACTGGTACGTGACCAATCGATTACATAAATAACCTATTCTGTTACTTTTTTGGCAGCAAAAAAGTAACCAAAAAACTGCCGACACGGGAAAAATTTCCGAAATTTCTAATCTCGCAAACAACCTTATAGTTTGCGAAAGAAATAACATTTTTCGCAAACCCGTATGCTCGATTGAAATTCCGACGAAATTTTTCCGAGTGTCGGATAAACCAAGACCAAAACACTTTTTGAGAATAAAAAAACGCGGGGAGGAAATCATCTCTGATTTCACTCCTCGCGCAAACTCGCTTACAACCCGCCGGTGTAGCCGATCTTCGCATGGTACGTCGCGTAGTTCGTGTTCCGAAATTCGATCTTCTCACCCTTCTTAATCGTCGCAATACGGTGATCACCTCGCTCGTAATGTTCACCGTTGATCTCGATTTCGCCGCTGGTGACACGGACGACCATCAGATCTTCGGCAACACCGAGGTCATGCGTACCCGGGAACAAGACCCCGACGCTCATGAGCCTTACGCCGTCCTCGGTCTTCAGGCTAAGGTCTTTCGAGCCGTCCTGGTAAACATCATTCGCAATCCTCATCGTTCTTCCTCCTAGCTTGCCATGGTACAGGGACCAAGAAAATAAGATTTTTGCCTCCTTGGAATATGACACATAATTATACTCTTTTTTTGCGGTTTTGTCAATACTGAGCTAAAATGAGGAAAAGAATATATGGCTGAAACAAAAGGCAAAAAATTCAATACCTCAATCATCAAGACCAAGAATTTCTGGCATATGCTGGGCCCTGGCCTTACGACCGGGGCGGCGGATGATGATCCGTCGGGAATTGTGTCCTATACGCAGGCCGGAGCCTCGTACGGCTATACATTTCTCTGGACAGCCATATTCACGTTTCCCATGATGGCTATAGTCCAGGAGATGTGCGCGCGCATTGGCGTAGTTACGGGCCGGGGACTTGCTGGATCCATCCGTAGTCATTTCCCGCGCTGGGTTATCTACTCAATTGCTTCACTCTTATTTGTCGCCAACACCATCAACATCGGGGCGGACCTGGCGATCATGGGTCGAGTCGGCTCGCATTTTTGGCCGCACCTTACCCCCATTTTTTATATCTTGCTTATAGCTATAGGTACAGTCGGGCTTCAAATTTACACCAGCTACAAAGATTATGCCAAATACCTCAAATGGCTGGCTCTGGTTTTGGTTTCGTATATCGTCTCGACGTTTAGTATCCATGTCGATTGGCACGCGGCCGCACGAAGTACATTTATCCCGCATATAGCATTCGATAAACCGACAATGTTTTTGCTCGCGGCAATCGTCGGAACCACTATCTCGCCGTATTTGTTCTTCTGGCAGACGTCGCAGGAGGTGGAGGAGCAGATTTTGGCCGGCAAAACTACCGTCAAAGAGCGCGCCGCAGTAACCACGGCCATGGATATCAAGGGAATGCGAGTGGATGTCTGGTCCGGGATGTTTGTTTCCAACGTGGTCATGTTTTTCATAATCGTAGCTTCGGCCGCGACCCTGTTTACCAATGGGGTCAACGTTATCTCAAGCGGTTTGGACGCGTCCCAAGCCTTGCGGCCGTTTGCGGGCAACGCGGCGTACTTTATGTTTGCAGTCGGGATCCTCGGGACAGGTCTCCTGGCGATACCGGTGCTTGCTGGGTCCAGTTCCTACGCAATTTCTGAGAGCTTTGGCTGGCGTGAAGGTTTGTATCGTAAATTCAAACAAGCGCACGCGTTTTACGGCGTGATTATCGTTTCCATGTTGCTTGGGATTCTTATAAATCTGTTCCAGATCGACGCCATCAAAACGTTGCTGTACTCGGCGGCGATCAACGGAATCATCGCCCCGGCAATTCTGGTGCTCATATTACTTTTGTCATCTGATAAAAAAATCATGGGCCGCTGGCGCAATGGTCCCGCCACGCAGATACTGGGATGGCTAATTACGTTGATTATGGCGGGTGTTAGTCTCGGCGGCATCTTTAGCCTGTTTTAGGGATTGACAAGGCCGGCAATTGGGGATAGACTTATGGCGTATTTGACCCGATATACCCGGGTCTATATATTAAACTGAAATATCTCATGCCAACAAAAGAGGTTTTGCTTACAGAAGAAGGTTTGAAGAAACTGCAGGATGAAGTGCGCGTACTCAAAGACGAACGCCGCAAAGAGGTCATCGAGCGGATCCAGGAAGCAGTGGCGCATGGCGATTTGTCGGAAAACGCCGATTACGCTCAGGCCAAAGAAGAGCAAGCCTTTATCGAGGGCCGCATCCAGGAAATCGAAGAGATGATTAAGAATGCGCAGATAATTTCTCGAAACGGCAACCATAGCATTGTTTCTATCGGGTCCACAGTCCAAGTCCGGATCAACGGCAAAGACGTCGAATATACAATTGTCGGATCCAACGAAGCCAATCCCGCCGCCGGCAAAATCAGCAACGAATCCTTGGTCGGCAGATCCCTGCTCGGCACCAAAATCGGCGACCATGTGCCGGTTACTACTCCCTCCGGAGTCAGCGAATACGAAATCGTTTCGATCCAATAAAAAAACAACACCGCTCGAGAAGTTCAAGCGGTGTTTTTTATTGATGCG
>JAIFWV010000034.1 GCA_019659055.1 Candidatus Doudnabacteria bacterium | reverse complement strand
CGGTCTCTTGGGAAGAACACGGCGGCAGTCATGTGCCACTTAAGGCGTACATGCAATCCTTGCTTGATTTGTTCAAAATTAAATGGCGTGCGCTTACTGGACACTACTCATCCAAATAATGGAATCCCAAAAAACAATTTACTTTAAATTTTTCGCGGCTATCATGCTCGCCGTTTTTTTATATGTACCCCAGCCGCAATCCACACAAGCGGCAAACAAGGAAAAAATTATCCTCTCGCTTAAAGAGCTACAAGATTTAGGAACCGTTTCCGAATCTTTCGATTTGCAAAACCTCAAACCTCTCTATTCCGGTAAGCTCGGTGCTAATTTATTTTCAGGAGAAATTACTGTGTCCAATTTTTCTAGGATAAAAGCTGATGCTCGCATCGAATATACCGAGCCGGATTTGCAAGTTTCGGCTGTACAAATTTCCACAGTGCCTCAGATTACGACCAATGACCCATTTTTTACCACCGAGGTAAGTCTTGAGGACAAGCAATGGTACTTGGCGAAAATCCGGGTGCCCGAAGCTTGGTTTTATGCCAAAGGCTCGGGAAGCGTCGTAGTAGCGGTCGTGGATACGGGTATCCATGCTTCGCATTTGGATCTCAACGACGGCCGGGTAATTTCAGGTCACGATATGCTCGTTGACAAAGACATCGCCTTCAATAGCGACTCGGACGACAACGGTCATGGCACAGCAGTCAGCGGTGTCATTGGTGCCATTCCCAATAACCAGAAGGGGCTGGCCGGAATTAATTGGAACGTCAGCATTATGCCAGTCAAGGCTTTGGATGCCTCGGGTAACGGTGAGTTGTCCGATATTTCGGCTGGGATTATCTGGGCCGCAGATCACGGCGCCAACATTATCAATCTATCCTTGGGCGGCAGTGGTTTCCCTAACAACATTACCATGGCCAATGCTATTTCTTATGCCTTTGGCAAAGGGGTCCTTATAGTGGCGGCCGCCGGCAACGACACGGCCAATCAAGGCGCCAATCTCGACACCAACCCGGTGTATCCGGTCTGTGCTGATAACGGTCAAAACATGGTTCTTGGGGTGGCCGCATCGGACAACCTCGACCGCAAAGCGACCTTTTCCAATTTTGGCATCAACTGCGTCGATATCACAGCCCCCGGTAAGAAGATTCTTACCACCGCCTTCTTGCCGTCTGATCCCTCGAACAACATCCTTATCTATGCTTCGGGTACCTCTTTGGCCACACCAGTCGTCGCGGGCGTCGCGGCGCTGATCAAAGCTCAGAATCCCAATTACACAAATATCCAGATCCGCAATCTTATCCTGAAGACGGCCGACAACATCGATGCGCTCAACCAAGACAATTGTCTGGGCACGAGCTGTAATGGTTTTTTGGGCAAAGGCCGGATCAATGCTTTGCTGGCCTTACAGCCTCTGCCAATCCTAAGCGATACGCTGGTGCGGGAATTGGGTACGGGCAATATCTATCTGGTCTCGGGCGGCAGTAAGCATTTTGTTTCGGTATTTGTTTTGAATCAAAAATACAAAGGCATGATTGTCGTCGATGAAACTCCGGGGCAATTGGCCAACTACCCCAACGGAACGGCGATTGCGCCTGCCACCGGGACTCTGGTTAAAGGTCAAACCGATGCGACAGTTTACTATATAGACAACGGCGTCCGAAGGCCTTTGACGTATTTGGTTTTCGTCTCGCGCAAGTTTAGCTTTGCCAATATTCAAGTTTTGTCCGAACCCGACCTAGCCGCGATCCCACTGGCCGATTGGTACTGGCCGCCGGATGGCACGCTCGTGCTCATCAAAGGCAACCCGACCGTGTACGTCATGGACCAGCAGGTCGTACGGCCAGTAACGTACTTTGTTTTTACCCAGCGCAAACTGTCGTTTACCAAAGTTATTTCCGTAACACCTGATGAATTTTCGCATGTCCCCAAGGCCCCTGATGCTTATTGGCTCGCGCCTCTGGAAGGTACGCTGGTCAAAACGGCTGCCAATGCCACAGTCTTTGTCATAGAAAACGGCGCCGCTCATGCAGTCTCAGGCCCAGTGTTTCTTGCGCGCAAATATAAATTCTCGAGTATCAAGGTTTTGCCGCAGGCAGAGATGGATGTTATTAAACCCGGAGAAGCCATCCTAAATTAGATTCAATTTGCATGAAATTTATCTCAAAATTTTTAATAATTGCTTTGATTGTCTCGCTTGGTTTGCAGGCATCTTTAGCCTACGCTCAGCAAGCTACCGATTCGGCTTTCAATCCGGGACTGCTCATCACTGACGCGGCTTTTTCCGACGCCGGAACTTTTGGTAGTGCCGCGGCCATCCAAACTTTCTTGGAACAGCACCAGTCGGTCCTGGCCAACACGAGTCAGGATTTTTTGCTCAAGCTTAGAGAACCTGAGACGCCCACCAAGCAAGCCCTCGAGGATCCCAATCCGGCTTTGGGCCGGTTGCGGACTGCGGCTGAATTGATTTATGATGTCTCGCAAAAAACGGGGCTCAACCCGCAGGTAATTTTGGTCACACTGCAAAAAGAACAGACGCTCATTACAGGCAATTACATTGGTACTGGATTACAGCGGGCACTCGATCGTGCTCTGGGCTTTGGCTGTCCGGATTCGGCTCCCTGCGGCGATATCTTTTTGGGATTTTATCGCCAGCTTTTTGGGTCGTTTGATTCCGAGGGCAACCGGTTTTTGGGTGCGGCCGCTTCATTTATGAAATCATTCAACACCACGATCAATGGTGTCCGCGTCGGGCGCGGGCCGGAGATCGATGCCAATGGTTCGACTTCGGGCGGGCCGGCAGTGCGCACCGCAAGAGTTGGCGATGTGGTGAATTTCGATAATACCTTAGGCGGCTATGCCGGTGTCCCAGCCACTCAAGCGGTAACCCTTACCAATTCGGCCACAGCGGCGCTTTATCGCTACACTCCGCACGTCTTCAACGGCAATTACAATTTTTGGAAATACTATACTCTGTGGTTTAGATACCCTAATGGCACCGTGATCCAAAGAATTGGTGATGCCGGATTGTTTGTCATCGACAATGGCACTAAGCGCCTGTTCAGCCAATTTGTGGCTGGCCAGCGCAAGATCAAGCTCGACCAAGTCGTGGCGGTCTCACAGACGGAATTTGATTCGTACATCACCGGTACTCAGCTGACCCCGCTCGACGGCACGCTTATCAAAGGCGACGCCGAAGCAACAGTTTACATCTCTCAAAACGGCATCAAACAGCCGATCTCGGGACCGATTTTCAAACAGCGCAAGTTTAGCTTTGCTAAGGTCATAACTCTGCCGCAGGCAGAAGTCGCAAGCTATGCCAGCGGTCCGTATCTGGCGCCATTTGATGGCACACTGGTCACCGGGACCACTGACGGTACGGTTTATCTCATCGACGGAGGGGTTAAGCGGCCGATCACTTACAACGTCTTTGTGGCGCGCAAGTACAATTTCAAAAACCTCATGAAGCTTTCGGACGACGAGCTTACAGGGATTGCAAGCGGGACGTTTGTTGCGCCGCCGGATGCAGTCCAGATCAAACTCCAAGGTGACACCGGAATTTATTGGTACAAAGACGGGCAGAAGAGTTTTGTCTCGGCATTTGTTTTCAAACAACGAACGGTCGGCAACTTCCCGGTCGTGACTTTGGGTCTGGATGAATTCGTGGCTATCCCGACAGGCACACCGTTCCCTCCGAAAGATGGGACGATTCTCAAAGGCGATGCCTCAGACGCGATTTACCAGATGGGCGGAGGACTCAAACATCTTCTGACGCCAATTTCGTACAAGCGCCTGCGAAATCCGAAACCTATAATTATGGCCCAATCCGAAATCGATGCCTACTCCGAAGGGGATGCGATAGTAAAATAGCGTTGACAAAGGGCCGGAAAAGGTGTATATTACCGTCTGGAAATACATGGCCAATATTATAGAAATCACAAATCTTACCA
Organism: Candidatus Doudnabacteria bacterium; assembly: GCA_019659055.1. Classification (GTDB taxonomy): domain Bacteria; phylum Patescibacteriota; class Doudnabacteria; order UBA920; family O2-02-FULL-48-8; genus JAIFWV01. Next base: position 2,043 of record JAIFWV010000034.1, on the reverse strand, counting down.
AGAAATACGGCAGTTTTACCGCTGTCGATAACATCAACTTCCAAGTCCGCGAAGGGGAAGTTTTTGGTATCTTGGGCCCCAATGGCGCCGGTAAAACCACGACATTGGAAATGATCGAAGGCCTCAAAGGCATTACCTCTGGCACGGCTATGCTCGATGGCAAAGATGTGGCCCGGGAGGCGCACGCGGTCAAAAGTATTATTGGCGTCCAGCTTCAGGCCTCCTCGTTCTTCGAAGGTCTTAACCTCCTTGAACTTATAGAAACTTTTGCTGCGCTGTACGACAGGGAAGTTGACGCCATGGCCTTACTGAAAATGGTACAACTGGAAGAGAAGGCCAAATCCGAAGTCAAAGAACTCTCCGGCGGCCAGAAGCAGAGACTCTCGATTGCGGTCGCGCTAGTCAACGACCCCAAGGTTTTATTTTTGGATGAACCGACCACGGGACTTGACCCGCAAGCGCGCCGGAATCTTTGGGATTTGGTCCAGACCATCAACAAGCAAGGCAAAACCATAGTCATCACCACTCACTATATGGATGAGGCGGAAGTTCTTTGCGACCGGATCGCGGTTATGGATCATGCACATATCGTGGCCATGGACCAGACTCAAGAACTGCTTAAAATGCCGGGACTCAATTCCACCATAGTTTTCAAAACTCACGACAATATCCAAGCCGCCCATCTCGAATCTTTGCCCGGTGTTGCCGAAGTTCGGCAAGATGCATCCGAATACACCATGGTTACCTTAAATCCGCAGGAAACCCTCACAGCATTGTTTATCAAAGCCAATGAAGTAGGATTTAAGGTTTTGGATCTCCAGCTCCGCCAACCAACCTTAGAGGATGTATTTTTGAAATTAACCGGACACGCCCTGAGGGATTAACATGAGAACTCTACGAATTCTAACCTGGGCCGCTATAAAGATGTTTGTCCGTAATCGGCAAGCTCTGTTTTTTACATTCTTCTTCCCGTTTTTCCTCATGACCGTGCTCGGGCTGATCAACTTCGACCGGCCGCAGAAAATGGATCTAGGCCTAGTCCTTACCGGCCCGCCAAACCCGGGGACAGAACAGTTTGTTTCAGCGCTCAAAAATAATCCTTTGTTTGATGTCCACGAAGGTATCGAGTCTAGCGAGCGTCAGGCTCTCAACGACGACAAGCGTGCGGCTGTGCTCATAATCCCCCAAGACCTGATCCCTGGTCCGTCCAAATTAACTCTTATCAAAAATGCCGGCCAACCTCAGCCGGCGGCGACCGCTGCTAATATCATCAACGGCATGCTCGACAAAACCGCGTTGCAGATAAGCCAGGCATCTGATTTGTTTACACTCGATACGCAAGAAGTAAATTCAAACCATCTCAAATACATTGACTTCTTGCTGCCAGGACTCATTGCTCTTTCAGTCATGCAGATGTCCGTGTTCTCGGTGGCTTTTGTCTTTGTCATGTACAAAGAAAAGGGGATCCTGAAGCGACTCTTGGCCACTCCCATGAAGCCCGGCGTGTTTGTGCTTTCCAATGTCATCACGCGTTTGATTGTAACTCTGGTACAGACCTCGATTTTTATAATCCTCGGTGTGACGGCATTCCACGCGCACGTTATCGGATCGTATTGGCTTTTGGCGCTTATCGCGCTCTTTGGCAGTATTATGTTCCTGGGTCTTGGATTTACTATCTCAGGCCTGGCTTCTACAGTTGAGTCTGTCCCGGCACTGGCCAACCTGGTTGTCTTCCCAATGCTTTTTTTGGGCGGAACTTTCTTTGCTGTTGAATCGTTCCCAAATTGGCTCCAGCATATCGCCCGGTATTTGCCGCTGACTTTTTTCTCCGATGCTATGCGCCAGGTCATGACCAAGGGCGCCAAGATCAGCCAGATTTCCCATGACCTCTACTGGATGGCCGGTTGGGCCGTGGTCATGATTATCCTAGCCAACCTCGCCTTTAGCTTTGAGGAAAAGCGACAATAAGAGGGATCAGGGTCAAAATATTATAAACTTATTCATCCCCGCAAAGAGCGGGGTTTTTAAACACCCGACACCTTC
>JAIFWV010000007.1 GCA_019659055.1 Candidatus Doudnabacteria bacterium | reverse complement strand
AAGAAAAAGTCGCGACCAGAAAAAATTTGCCAGAATTCTTAGCTCGTTTCGACGTGCTCGCAAGGTCTAATCGACTTTGCTCGCGTTTACCCAGTCTCACTCGCTTCGAATTCTGACCAAATGTTTTTCAACGGTCGCATTAAAACCAAAACCAGGCCGCAGCCTGGTTTCTCCGACACTCGGAAAAATTTTGTCGTAATTCGACGCGAGCATATGGGTTTGCGAAAAATGTTCTTTCTTTCGCAAATTATAGGGCGGTTGGCGAGCTATGAATTACGAAAATTTTTCCCGTGTCGCCAATTTTTGGCGCCACCTTTTGTTTGGCACAAAAGGTGGCAAACAAATTATCTATTCCATGCCATTTCGGGCTCTTTGGATGCGATTTGCTGGCGCCAAAGGGCGGCATACAAACCCTGTTTATCCAAAAGTTCTTGATGACTTCCCACTTCTTCCAAATGCCCTTGTTCCAGAACATAGATCCGGTCCGCATGCGAGATAGTCGAAAGCCTATGCGCAACCATGACCGTGATCAGGGAAGGGTAGTGCTGTTCAATGTCGCGGATGGTCGCCGTGATTGATTCTTCGGTGATCGAATCCAAACTCGAAGTCGCCTCGTCAAAAATTATAAGTTCCGGGTGGCGCAGAAGGGCGCGCGCAATAGCCAAGCGTTGTTTTTCGCCGCCTGAAATTTTGAGTCCGCCTTCGCCTATCCGTGACTCCAAGCCTTTATCCCCGCGCTCAACTAGACTCAGTGCGGCTGAGGCTTTGAGTGCGGCCATCATCTCGTCATCAGTGGCATGGGGCGAGGCAAACAAAAGATTTTCGCGGATCGTGCCGGCAAAAAGCTGGGTGTCTTGGGCGACCAGTCCCATCTTGTTGCGGATTTTTTCCATATCTAATTCCTTGAGGTCGATGTGATTGAACGTTACTTCACCGGCGCTGGCCTTATATAATCCAACTAGCAATTTTATAAGTGTGGTTTTCCCCGCTCCGGAGGGGCCGACAAACGCAATCGTCTCCCCGGCCTTGGCGCTGATGCTGATATTTTCTACCGCGGGCTTATCTGCGGAATCGTATTTGAACCCGACATCTTTGAAATTAATCTCAGTGATTTTCTCAAGTGCTTTGGGATGCGCGGGTTTGGCTTCCGGCGGAATTTTGAGGATCTCGTCGAGCCGATCCAGAGACGCGCGCGCCTCCTGATACTGCTGGGCAACATCACCGAGCTGGCCCAGGGGATTGAACAAAAAGAACGAGTAGAAAAGCAGGCTGAAGAATTGCCCAAACGTGATGCCATGAGTAAACACGAGCCAGAGCATGAGAAGTTGGAGCCCAGAACGCAGGGCATTGATCATTGTCCCTTGGATAAAGCTAAACTTGCGGATGATTTTGATTTTCTCAAGCTCCAATTCCAAAATCTTGCTGTTGGTTTCGTTGAGTCTGCGGATTTCCTGATTCTCAAGCCCTAGACTTTTCACAAGCTCAACGTTGCGGATGGTCTCGGTGGTGGATCCGGCCAAGGCCGCGGTTTGCTGGATAATCCTCTGTTGGGCGACTTTGATCTTGCGGCTTATAAGATAAGTTGTCCCGCCGAGAATTGGGATTATGAGAAAATAGACAATCCCGACAAGCCAGTTGACAAACAACGCATAACCGATGACGAAAACAATTCCAACCAATGCCAAAAACAAAATATTGACCGAGGATTGGATAAATAACTGGGCATCTGTGCGGGCTTTCTGAAGTTTCTGCAAAAATTCGCCGGAGCGCTGGTCCTCAAACACGGCATAAGGCAGAGAGAAACTATGCTCTACTGAATGCGAGTACATTTGAGTACCGACTTTTTGCACCACGACATTGAGGTAATAATCCTGAAAATTCTTGGCCACACGCGAGACAAACGCTACACCCACAGAACCTAGAAGTAAAATAATAATTCCTTGCAAAAAATCATGCCTCGATAATTGATCTACTCGGCTGACATATTTATCGACAATGATCCGGAAGATTTGCGGATCCAAAAGCGAAAAGACCTGGTTGACCGTGGCCAAAGCCAAAGTCCCAAATAAAGTTTTTCGGTATTGCTTAATGTAGCCCCAAAGTAATTTCATAGATATTAAGTATAAAGAAAAAACAGGGCGATGTCTACAAACATCACCCTGTGAGTAATTGGTCCCTCGCAATTTTCTTCCTGCAAAACGACAAGTAATCGGCCAGATTCCGACCAGGTATAGCGTAACCATTTCGGCCGGAGTTCTTCGCGGGCTCATCGTCAAAACTATCGGTAAGGCCAATCAACTGTCCGCGCAGATTATATAGACCGCTACCCGAGAACCCTTGTTCACAATCAATGACAACTTCGATCTGCCCGGTTTTACAGGACTTAATCCGTCCGAGCTGGATGGCTTTAACTTTCTCGCCAGGATTTCCGACGTAGAACACCGGCTGATTGGCCCAGCATTTGGTTTGAATGGCTATGGGCTTCACCTCTTTGGTTACAACCTTCAAGGCGGCAAAGTCTAACGCAAAATCAAAATAGATAACCTGCTCGACGCACTCGCCATCAACCAGAATACTAGAATCGTCCCCGTTTTCGATGAGATGATAATTCGTAAACACCAGTCCAGTCTCGACGATGACGCCCGTACCAGAAAGCGAGCCACAAACCTCGACGCATCGATTTCTGGCTGAGTACAGAGAATCGAAGCGGATAGTATGTCTTCGCATGCGATCCTCCTATCTGAACCATTGGATTATAGCTAATAATCTAAAAACGGCAAGAGCTTACGCTCCTGCCGCCGCATCGAGGATAGCCGCCGCCGACCAGGCCTGTTGTTTACAGGCGGTTTGCCCGGTCTCCGAATGGTAGTCGGCAAATCCGGACTGGTCATAGACAAACAATTCAATGGGAGTTTGGAATTCGGAGATGGCGGCAAGTATAGCGTTGTAAACCATCTCGGCTTCGGCCCGAAACCCATGGAGAGCGAAACCTTCAGCAATGAGGGCGTTGTCATGCGGCCAAATCGAACCGTTGTGGTAGCTATTGGGCTGGTACCGTTGTGAGAGCGAACTCAGAGTCCGTATCCCCGCCTTTTGTTCAAACATATCCGGCATCATGAGGCGTGCCACAACCGCCGGCACGAGCTCGGGGGAGAGGATAGAATCCAAAACCCCGTCGTCGGCCAGGTTGAGCGACGCCCAGAGCACGTGGCCCATATTGGACCGCACCGAGCGGAATGGCGTCCCGTCACCGTCGAGTTTGAACGCGAGATATTTGTTTCCGTCCGGATCTTCGGTCGGAAATTTTTCGTTGAACAAGCGCTTTAGAGTATCGGCGCGCTGGTTCAATGTATTTGCCCGTTCCGGAAAAACAGATTCGAAATGCCGAGCCCACAGCCGATAAGCCATGTAGGCGTATGCTTGCACCTCAACCGGAGCCAGCGGATAGACCAGCTCGTCTCCGGTCTCGTGGAAAACCGATTCCTCACTGTCCATCCAGTTCTGAGTCACCAGCCCGCCTGAGGTGCGCGCTTTGGACAACTCGTAATCGATAAAGCCGTCGCCGTTACAATCGCCATAGGTCATCTGCCACTCGAGCGCCGCATCCACTGCTGGCATGACTTGATTGAGGAACATCTCATCTTGCGAGACCTGCCAAAACCGAAACAGGGTAATCAAAAGCAATGACGTCGCATCGACGCTGTCGTAGTTGCGCATAATCTGGTCTTGGTACACGTACCACGGCCGGGCGCGCTTCTTGGTGAGGTGCTCGTGTCCCGACGGCCGGAATTCGTGGATGCATTTGCCCGGCTGTTCGCCGGACTCGATATTGATTTCCTTGCCCTGAAGAATTACTAAGTTGAGCAGGATTTTGCGTACGAGTGGCCAGAACTCATCCGAGTTTCGCAATTTACCAATCCGCAGCAAGATGAGAGCCGTAATCAGAGAGTCGCGGCCAAAGATGCAGCCATAGAGCTCGTTGCGGCCGGAGGCCAAAATTCCCGTTTCGGTTTCAAGCGCCTGGATTGCTTGTCTGCCCAAATCCCAAAAATAGTTTTTGTCTTTTGGCAACATTTCGTAATTTCTCCTCCTTCAATTTTTTATAAGCAATAACTCGTTCATAGACATCGAGGTAACCTTGGGCCATACGCCGGGCACTAAAGGTTTGGATAGCATACTCGCGGGCATGGGCGCGGTCGATTCTATCAATTTTCTTGACGGCCGCAACCATCTCATCGAGATTCTCGACTATGAAGCCAGTTTTGCCGTCGTCGATAACCTCAGGTATCGAACCCTGGTTAAACGCCACCACTGGACAGCCGCAAGCCATGGCTTCAATAAGCGTGAGCCCAAACGGTTCCGGCCACGTCACCGCATGGAGGAGGCACATGGCATTCTTCATAAGTTCGTTGCGCGTGTCTTCGTCGACTTCGCCGATCCATTGCAGAAGCTCGGGGTGTACCGCGAGTCGCGGCTGTATGTAGTCATCAAAATATTTCTTTATACTCTGGACTTGGTCGTCGAGTTTAGCCGCTATCACCAGCTTGCGGTTAAGCCGGACCGCAGCGTCCATACTTATATGTACGCCTTTTTCCATGTCGATACGACCGACGTACAAGAGGTAGCCTTTGTGAGTCGGCGAAAACGGATAATGCTCCATGGGCAGGCCGTTATAGACCGTACTCACGAAGCTAAGTCCCGGCGCTCGTGCGGCTTGGGCATCGGAGATGCTCACCAGATACGGCCGATTGAGCATAGAAAAATACCGATTCATCTCTTCATCGTAAGGACCATGCCAAGTCATGACCACGGGCGTCTGGCTAATATTGGCTGTCGGTAATCCCATGTGAGCGTTGTGATCGTGAATGACATCGAACTGATCCTGCATTGAGTAGGCCAGTCCCATATTGAGCAAACTGTTGACGTTGAACCCATATATATCTTTTTCGTTTGGCATTTCCCGCAGAGCCTTGGGCACTACAGATACCAATTTCGCGGAAGTAATCGAATCTCCGGATGCAAATAAAGTAACATCGTGCCCCATCTTCACCAACTCTTCGGTAAGATAGTAAATTACGCGTTCGGTGCCCCCATATTTTTTGGGCGGAACTCGTTCAGGAATCGGGGCAATTTGCGCTATTCGCATATTCTCCTTTCCTTAATTATCTGCCCTCCACCAGGATTTTTACCAGAAAGCATATCCTGTGTCAGTTGGACGTTTTGACGATTCAATTGCTCCTGTTATACTTTTTGTAGTAAATGTTCATTGACCAAAGTTAGGTTTCTTATTACTAATAACTTAATTACTAATTACAAAAATCCATGAGAGCAATCTGGACCGGGGCGCTATCGTTTGGTTTGGTGAACATTCCGATAAGACTTTATTCGGCGACTTCGGGCACGGAGCTCGATCTGACTATGCTTCACAAAAAAGATTTATCACCGATCCGCTATGCCCGTATCTGCCGGGCCGACGGCAAAGAAGTTCCGTACGAGGATATAGTCAAAGGCTACGAGTACCGCAAGGGAGACTACGTCATCCTCACTGATGAGGATTTCAAAAAAGCCAACGTCGAAAAAACCAAGGCCATCGAAATTCAGGAATTCGCCAAAGAGTCTGAGATCGACCCCATATATTTCGAAAAGCCGTACTACCTGGAACCCGAGAAGGGGGCCGAGAAAGCCTATACGCTGCTGCGCGAGTCTCTCAAGAAATCCAAAAAAGTCGGAATTGCCAAATTTGTCTTGCGCAACCGCGAGCGCCTCGCCGCTATCAAACCTTCCGGCAACGCACTCGTGCTCGAACAGATGCGATTTGAAAACGAAATCCGCACCCCTACTGAACTAAACCTTCCCGATGCCAAAAAAGCTGGCAGTAAAGAGATCCAAATGGCTTTGGCGCTCATCGAACAACTTACAGAGCACTTCAATCCCAAGGCTTACAAAGATACTTACCACGACGAACTCAAGAGAGTAATCGAAGCCAAAGCCAAAGGCAAACCCATAAAAGCCAAGGGCCGCGAACCCAAGGCCACGGAAGTCACCGACCTCATGGCCATGCTCAAGAAGAGTCTTGAGAAAGAAAAAGCCAAAGCTTAATCTACGAACTACGAAATTTTACCAACATACGAACCAGTAAACGACCGCCCCATCTCGACCGGAGGGAGAGATCCCGGTATTAACACCGAGACTTCTCGCATCCGCTCGAAGTGGTTATCACATGTCATTAGCAACCTACAAGAAAAAAAGAAAATTTGATTCAACGCCAGAACCTGCTGGCAAACCGACCAAAGTTGGCAAACAGCTTCATTTCGTTGTCCAAAAACACGAAGCTACTAGGCTTCATTACGATTTCCGGCTCGAGGCCGAAGGCGTGCTCAAAAGCTGGGCCGTGCCCAAAGGCCCTTCTATAAACACCGAGGACAAGCGCCTGGCCATGATGGTTGAGGATCATCCGTTTGATTACCGAACTTTTGAAGGCATTATTCCTGAGGGAAATTACGGCGCCGGAACCGTGATGGTCTGGGACGAAGGCAACTACATCGCACTCGGAGCTCATGATGCCAAGGAATCCGACAAACTCATACGAGCTGGGATCAAGAAAGGTGAACTCAAATTCGTACTCAATGGGAGCAAACTCAAAGGCGGCTTTGCTATGGTTAAATTAAAAAATGATAAAACCGGCAAAGGGAATTCGTGGCTGTTGTTTAAAGAACGTGACGAATACGCCAAGAAAATCGTCATTACCAAGAAAGACAAATCAGCCGTCTCTGGCCGCAGTATGCAGCAAATAGAGAACGCCAAGGATAAGGTTTGGAAATCCAATAAGAAAAAATAAGACCATTGCGAGGAGCCGCACCAATAAAGCATTCGCTTCACGGCGACGCGGCAATCCTCTAGATAAGATCGCCACGCGGCCTACTAGATTTAAGCTTAAGCAAACGGCCGCTCGCGATGGACAGTAATTTATGCCAAGAATCAAATTAGACCAAATCCCAAGCACTAAATCATCCAAGCTTATAAAACCAATGCTGGCTACTTTGGTTGATGAACCATTCAACCGCAAGGGATGGATTTTTGAAATCAAATGGGACGGTTTCAGGGCTCTAGCCCAAGTCGCGAGGGGTAAGACACTTCTCTATTCCAGGAATTTATTGTCGTTTAACGAACTTTTTTCGCCGATCGTAAAGTCATTGGCCAAAATCAAGCACGATGTCCTGCTCGATGGGGAAGTGGTCGTACTCGACGATAACGGCCGGTCAAATTTCCAGCTCTTGCAAAACTATCAGCAGACCAAGCACGGCCGGCTGACTTTTTTTGTCTTTGATATTCTAAGTTTAGACGGACACGACCTGACCGGACTTCCTCTGCTTGAACGAAAAAAAATTCTCAAACAAGTTCTCCCTAAAGCCACCAACATAAAATATTCAGACCACGTGCTCGAGCAAGGCGTATCATTTTTTGAAGCGGCGCAAAAACAAACCTTAGAAGGAATTATTGGTAAGGATGGAGCGAGCACCTACAAACCCGCGCAGAGAACCGCCGATTGGGTGAAAATCAAAACCCACATGCGGCAGGAAGCAGTCATCGGCGGATTCACCCAAGGCCGCGGTTCGCGCAAAAAATTTGGAGCCTTGGTCCTCGGAGTCTATGAAGGAAACAATTTCATTTACATCGGCCATACCGGCGGAGGATTCAATGATAAACTCCTAACCGAAGTCTATGCCCAACTCAAACCGCTGGCGCAAACACAATCACCATTTGTAAATACTCCCAAAACCAATGCCCCAGCAACATGGGTTGCCCCCAAACTTGTTTGTGAAGTTAGTTTTTCTGAATGGACCACAGACGGCCACATGCGCCAGCCGATTTTCTTGGGCCTGCGGCCCGACAAGAAAGCCAAGGAAGTCGTCCGCGAACTGCCAAAGAGAACACCATTGCGAGGAGTGCAAGCGGCGAAGCAATCTAAACCTGGCGATAGATCGCCACGCGCCGCAGGCGCTCGCGATGGTTCAAAGATTTCAATCAATGGACAAGAACTCAAACTCACCAACCTCGATAAAATCTATTGGCCCAAAGAAAAATATACCAAAGGTGACCTCATTGATTATTACCAGAAAATCGCACCGTTTATTTTGCCTTACCTCAAAGACCGGCCGGAATCCTTAAACCGCCACCCAAATGGAATCACCGGCAAGAATTTTTTCCAAAAAGATGTAGGCGATATGCCGCCCGCTTGGGTCCGGACCAAAAAAATCCATTCCGAATCAAACAATGCCAAAATAAACTATTTGGTCTGCCAAGACGAGGCGACACTCATCTTTATGGCCAACTTGGGCTGTGTCGAAATCAATCCTTGGAATTCCCGAATTCAATCACAAGACAAACCAGACTATCTCGTCATCGACCTCGACCCCGAGAAGATCTCTTTTGACAAAGTCATCCTTGTCGCACAATATGTACATAAACTTCTGGATTCCATCAATGTTCCCAACTATTGCAAAACCTCAGGCGCTACCGGTCTTCATATATATGTCCCGCTCGGGGCCAAATACACTTACGACCAAGCCAAAGAATTTGCCCATCTGGTGGCCATCATCATCAACCGCCAACTGCCCGATATCACAAGCATCGAGCGTATGCCAGCCAAGCGCCAAAAACGCGTGTATCTGGATTTTTTGCAGAACCGCAAGGGTCAGACCCTGGCCGCGGCCTACAGTGTCCGGCCCAAACCGGGCGCGACAGTTTCGACGCCGCTTACATGGTCCGAGGTTCGTCTGGGTTTGGATCCGGCCAAATTTACCATAAAAACCATTTTTGCGCGGATTAAGAAAAAACAGGACTTGTTTAGGCCTGTCTTGGGCAAAGGCGCCGATCTCAATAAAGCCCTAAGTAAAATTGCAAAACTCTCCTAGCCTACTCTCTCAAATACCTCGTCGCACAATGCGACGTTGTTGCGACAGGTCTGGTGAGAGCTTTTTGCATCTGTCGCAAAACGCGGCAAAGATCTTATTACATGCGTGATCCAAACAACGGCTTAAACAAAATTCCCAGCACCACCCCAGCGATGAAGATGCCGATGTAGAGATATAACGCATCTTTTTTTATCCCTAGATCTTTGTTTACTTTTGGTATCTCCCCGCCTGACCCGACATTAAATTTAAAATTGGCTGTCGGCAATGCTTTCCCGTCTTTAAAAATCGTCACTTGCGCCTGGTACTCCCCTGCCTTAGGAAGAGTCCCCCCGATAGTGGCTGTACCTTCCTCAAGTTGCCCGTCAAAGGCGGCCTTGCCCGAGAGCACAGGCAAATTACCATCTGTGATGCGGATAAAGGCAGAATCGAATGAGAGCTGCTGCCCCGTGTCGTTGTTGAACAAATGCACGAAGTAGCCAGTATATTCGTTGGCTTTAATTTCACCAACAGTACTGTATTCGAGTTCGATCTTGTTGTCGCCGACAATCTGGGATTGCGCTGTGGTGTCGCCGTGCGCCAAGGACGCCAAAGGCCACACCAGGAGCATAAGTATGATTATTATCTTCATGGCGCTATTATAGCAAAAACTTAGGGACTGTAGTAAAATAAACTCATGAAATACTTAGAAGCCTTCTGGTTGTGGTACAAACAACATTATCTTTTTGCACTCACGATCACGACATTCTTGTTCTTGCTCCAGCTGTTTCATCTCTACTGGCTGTTTACCGATGTTGTCCTTAGAAAAATTACCGGCCAAAGTTTTTTTATTTTTCCTCCATTTTGGGGTGCGCTGTCCACCGTCCTTGACTACACGGAAATTCCGGCACTGATTTCGACCTCGGTCATTTATATCCACCAACTCCGCCAAGGTACTGGCAAAAAAGGCTGGCTCTATCTGTTTCTGCTCAACATCCAATGGCTGCATTTATTCTGGATCACTGACCAAGTCGTAGTTGAACGTTTGGGCGCGCATGCCTATTTCCATTGGGCCGCCATCGTTGCCTGGATTGCCATCCTCATTGATTACGGTGAATTGCCAGTAATGTATGATACAGCACGTCAGACCGCTGCCGAATGGAAAAAATATCTTTCACAAAATAAAAACGCCTTATGAGTGAGGCGTTTTTATAAGGCTATATCTGGGTCCCACACGGCGTCGGTCTCGTATCCGCACTGGCGGCAAGTCTCTTTTTCTAGGGCCGAGTGAAATCCGCAAAAACTGCAAAATTGGCTTAACATATAGTTTTATAAAGTTAATTCCATTACGATCTACGCTAGAAAGTGTATTGGCCGTTTTGGTAAATGATTTTGGGCGCGCCTGATTTGAAGTAGGCGGTGATTGTACGCGGTGCGGTCGAGACAACATCGGTATGCACCGAGGAATCGTTAAACCCGAGCCGGGTCTTATCGGCTTTGGTGAGTTTGGAGGGATTACCAGCAAACGTATCGGCATATGATGCACCCAGAGCAACGTGAGTGTTACCTTCCCTACCGCCGATGTTTTCGTCATACAAAGTCTCAGCCATAAATTTGGTGATGCGCGAAAAACGGCCGTCAGTCATGGAAAATTCCCCCAGTTTATCCGCATTGAGCGTGGCGATCATTTGCTTGAGCATCTTTTCATTTTTCTTGGCCGTGGCTTTGACAACCTTGCCGTCCTTAAATTCAAGTCTTATACCCTCGATGAGATTGCCATAGCGATACAAGGGCTGATTAAACCGCATCCAGCCATTGGTCCCCCGCCAGTCGGGCGAGGTGAAAATTTCAAAGCTTGGGATATTGCGGCCAGAGCCGCCGAGCCACTGCCGCTTGTCCCCGATCTTGATCCAAAGGTTGGCATCCGGACCTGTGATGTGCACGCGGTCAATCTGCATCTTGTTTAATTTGTTGATATAAACATCGAGTTTTTTATAAACCTCGCGCCATTTGGCGATGGGGTTTGGCGCATCTAGGAAACAAGCTTTGATAATCTGATCCCAATATTGCTTTTCGGTCATCCCCGCTTCCGCCGCCATGGCCTGACTTCCATAAAGCCCCAAAGTCCAGGTAAATTTTCCCGCGTGCTCTTTTTCGTTCCGCCAATCCATGTAGGGTTTCCGCGAATGCGACTGCGTCATTATTTTTACGGGGTCTATCCCCTGCAATGGTTTTTTGTCGGTCTCACAAATGACCATGAGCATATGGTCGATGTCGTCGATAATCCCCCGCATATACTTGGCCGGAAAAAATTTGAGCTGGTGGTCCTGGGCATTCAGAAAAAACTCGCGTTCAAAATTAAAATTTTTGTCGGCATCCGGATGATACTCAGATAAGACGTGTCCGCCGGATTTGAGCACCGCTTTATAAATTTCAAAGTACAACGGCTTGGCATACTCATTGCAATAAAGTCTGACGACATCACCGTGTTTAATACCTTTGCCTCCGCCCAAAGCAAAGTTGACCAGGACCTTGGCGTAGTTTTCCAAAATTCTCTTCGGCGGCGTATAGGTTTTCATAATTCTTATTCTAAACAAAGCCAAATCTTTACGCAATATAAATTGTGGCAAAAAAAACCCGGTAACCTGAAATTCAGGTTACCGGTGGTAATTAGCTGGTTTGTGCCAGCGCTTTCGATAAGATCCTCCTTCTTATCTCGCGGTAGTGGTTGGTTGGCGGGAAGGCGTAGATTGACTCAGATAAATCCCCGCCGTATGCCCGCCGGGTAAAAATTGGCCCGGGCGGACATTGCATCCGTTTCCAATACGAAGCAGTAAAACTGCTCCAATCTTTCTCCAGTCGTTTCACGAAACTCTCGGCGCTCGGGAAAAGCTTGGCAATGTGACCGCTCGGGAGAAGCATCGTCTGCTCGAGCGTTCCCTGTTCGTATTCCGTGAGGAACCGGACCGGATCCCACCGGAATTCCGTGACAGCACGGACCCACTCGTCGTGGTAGCCGCGCCGCGCCAGGTCGCCGTAGTCATACGGATCAGCGCTCCTGGTCGTGTCGAGCTCGGCCGTGGGCTTGCGCGTAAAGATGCCAGCTGGAATGACTTCTCGTTTGTAAACCACTCGATTGAGATAGTCACCCATCTGATAGATTTCGCGCTTGACCAGGTCCGAGAGGAGCATGATGGCCCCGGCGACGTCACCGTACATGGTGCCGTAACCAAAGGTCATCTCGACTTTGTTACCGTTGGCGGTGAAGAACCCGATCTTTTCCGCAGTTGCCCCGTTTTGGGACAATGCGGCCAAAACCTCCATGCGGCATCGTGCCTGGATGTTTTGATGCGCCAATGTCCCTGATGCGACTCCGGTACCGATCGCAATCCCATTGACCATGTGAGTAATGTCCATAGTCCGATACTCGATGCCAAGGTTTGCGGCCAGGGCACTTGCGTCTGATTTACCCTCCGGAGAGTTGTAATCTCCGTAAGGCATATTGACTCCGATGACACGATGAGGTCCGAGCCGCGACACGAGGAGCGCTGCGACCACAGAGGAATCTATTCCCCCGGATAGTCCAACGTGAATGTCACATTGGACGCGGCCGAAGAAATTATCAATCACCGCCCCCATGGCGTTGTAGAGCGCCTCGGTGTCGTCGGGAGTATAACCTTCGATCTTCGGATTGTCTTTCTGGCAGACGAAGATCTTGGTTCCGGTTTGATACGGCAAGACCTCGTAGATCAGATCCCCGTCGCCGTCGTATACAGCCGACGAACCGTCATAGATGTAGAAGTTTTTGTTGCTCTGCTCTACACCCGTGCGGTTGACATAGACAAACAGCTTGGGTCGAAATTCTTTCGGAATTCCGCCTAACAGTTCTTTGATCACGCGGTGGCGCTTGTTGTTTTTGCGCCAAGTCCAGGGGCTGGCCGAATGGTTGATGATGATGTCGGCGCCATTGCGCGCCAGAAGTTCTGTAGGGCTGATGGCGTAATCTTGATGCCACATATCCTCACAGAATTCCTGGCCGACTCTGATGAGGCGACCGTCACGAATTTCCACTTCCAAAGGCTGGAGCATTTCTGGTATGGGAGTCTGCCATTTTTCCGACAGCTTGCGATTGTCCAGAAAATATCGGGATTCGGCAAACATCCTATAATTGGGGCTCAGGGTTTTGAAATTTGTAACCTTGAGGAGTCCCGCGTCGGCAAGAATAACTCCACCATTAACTCGAGCTACGCGGCCGTCTTCTCCGGCCGTATTCCACTGAGTCAGTACTGACCCGTAGGCCACGACAACTTTCTTGCCAAAAGTTGCTTGTCGGATTCGCTGGTTTGCGAAATCGACTTCGTGCAGAAAGGCAGGATACTCGTATTGATCACCGATCAGGTAACCTTGCATCCCTTCTACACCAACGAGCAGATCGACTTCATCGTTTTCCGCTCGCTCAATTTCTTCGATGAAATACTCGGCATTGTACGCCGGATCGGCCGGCCGGCAGGGTTGCTGACACAAGCCGATCTTGAAGCCCTCCAAGGAAAAAATCTCAGACATCGCAATCACCTTTTTAGCGCCTAACGACGCTGAACTCCTGCGCCAAGAGATCCGTGAGGATCGGTGCAAGAGAAACAATCTTAAACGGCTTCTGTCCGCGGATAACACTCGCCATCATAGGACAAGAATCGCTAATCCAAACTTCAGAAAATCCGGCTTCGGCCACCTGCTTCCAAGATTCGTTCGGAAACACTCCGTGGGTTGCAAACAAGCTGACTTCCAGTGCACCGGCTTCGATCAACGAACCTTTCGCCGCGATAGCCGTGCCGCCGGAAAGAATGAGATCGTCGACAATGAAGACATGTTTGCCCCGGGGATCACCTTCGCGAATCCAGACCGAACGCTTGTGATGCTCGCGTCGCTTATCGCAATAGATCAAAGGATAATTTTTGAAGTACTGCTTGAAACGCTTGCCTGCGCCCTCATCAGGGAAAGCAATGGCGATATTTTCGAGGCCTCGGAGATGCTCGAGCAATTCAGGAATGGCGCTCTGCAGGCTCACCCGGATGTTATCCGGAAAAAACGATTCCTCCTGCAGGGCGTGGATGTCGTAGGTGACCAGTTCGACTCTGGAGGCTTCGGGCCGCGGGATGAATTGCATCATCCGCGCCAATTCGAGTGAAGTCACGACCTCGCCCGGCTCTTCCCACCTGTCTTTGGTTCCTGTGGGATAGTAGGGCAAGATAATTTTGAGCGAACGGAGCGCATGCCTCCGGGCGATCGAGGCGATAGTCAGGAGTTGCTCCATGGCCGCTCCCATACTGTCGAAGCAGGCCAGGAAGGCAACGTCTCGATCTTTGAGCCGGGCCGAATCCAGGACCTGAAAGTTTGGGGTCCCATCCGGGAAATGATTCCAATCGATGGTCCCTTTTTCCAAAATCCCCTTGCCGCCGCGAAGCGTCATCATCTCGAATGCGACTTGTTCTATCTGCGGACACGAAAACAACAGAATATTTTGCGGATCCATTTTTTTAACTCCTCCATTGAAATCCGAATGTACGAAGGAAAGATATTCCTTGCCTAAATTGTCGAAAATTTTCTACAACTTGAGTAAGGAGCAGTTGGAAGATATTGCATCTTCCAACTGCGTGTTTTTGTTACGAGACCAGCCTGGGGGAAAGTTCCACTTCCCGAAGGAGCTCATCGTTGCTGTACCGCGGGCGGCTAATCCTCCGCCAGAGACTGGGCGAAGCAAGATCCCACGGACAGACGGAACGGGCCCACTCGCACCGGACTGCGGCTGTCGATGGCTCCGACGGATCCAGCCGAGTGTAATGCAGGATTTGGCAATTACGGATGCGGAAAGCTAAATTTCCATGTTGACTCCGATCGAGGAAGTTCTGCGGCGTGAGTTTCTCAAGCCGGATCATGAACCCCCACATGACCATGCCATGGCAGACAATGATGACGTTCTTGTCCTGGCATTCACGATGAAGCGTATCCAGAACTCGATCGATGCGCAGGCAGAGCTGAGCCACCGATTCGCCATTGGGCGGTGTCCAATAGAACGGGTCGCGCTTGTACTCGGCAAATGCTTTCGGATAATCGCGCTGTTTGGATTCTTCCGAAATGATGTCGAACGCTCCGATGTCCCGTTCGCGCAGATAAATATCCTGGTACCACTGCGGATTCGACAAATTTAACAGAGCGGCTGTTTCCATGGCTCGCATATAACTCGAGACCATGTGGCGCCCGAATTTGAAATTCAGGTTGTTCTTGATCCATTCGCCGGCGGCAATGGCCTGCGTCCGCCCTTTGTCGGTGAGGCGAAGCTTGGAACTGTGCCGATTCATGAACTCTTCGGTAAACAGCGAATTATCGCCGTGTTCCGAGCGTCCGCGGGCGACATTGCCCTCGGACTCGCCGTGGCGGACCAAAACCAGATTCATTGGCATCATGTCTTAAATTCCTCCTAATATCTGCAGGCTTCAGAATACGCGACCTTGTAGCCCACAAGTTTTTTCATGCGCTCGATGGCCTCAGGTTCTCCCATGGCCTTCTCGATGTTGTCCGAGAGCTTGGCCACATCGTGTCCGGCGGCTTTGGTAACCTTCACCACCAGCGACAAAGGGTCAAACCCCAGATCGTTGGTCAGATCGGTTCCCCAGCCAAAGGTTGGGACGAGCCGGTTGGCAAATCTGCGCTGGATCTGAATGATCTTGTCGATGTCGAGACCATCGGAGAACAAGATCATCTTTTTTGTCGGATCGACTCCATGATCGATATAGTTCTCGATTCTCTTCTCGCCGTATTGGATCGGGTCTCCTGAATCTTGCCTGGAACCTTTCCAGGTTTCGTACTGGCTTTGAGTAAAGACGCGGTCGAAGAAATAGTCGCTGCCGAATGTATCCGACAGCGCGATGGAAAGTTCCAACCCGTAGAGATTCTCCCAATCCTCTAGAACCTTCTTTTGAGAATAGAGATAATCTTCTCCGTCTGCATCGTAGTAGATGCCGCTGTAGGCCATCGGAAGCTCATGAGCATTACTGCCCATCGGAAGCAGGCCGTACTTCTGGGCAAAGTAAGCGTTTGAGGTCCCGCGGAGCTGATCGCGTGGAATCTCTTCTGCCAGAGCTTCGATGACTTCGTCTTGCCAAGCTTTGGCAAACCTTCGCCTGGTTCCGAATTCCGAACAAACTATCCGGCCTTCCCAGGGTTTGAGGCTATTGTCGCGGTTTAAGATTTTCTGGATCTTTGAGAACAATCGAATCCGTCCTTCAGCATAATGTACCGTTCGCTGAAAAGACGAAAGCTTATTCATAAGCGAGCGATAGTAGAGCTCGTTTTTGATCGAAAGTGAGATTGTCTCCCAATACGTGACCTCGGCCCA
This sequence comes from Candidatus Doudnabacteria bacterium, assembly GCA_019659055.1. Lineage (GTDB taxonomy): Bacteria > Patescibacteriota > Doudnabacteria > UBA920 > O2-02-FULL-48-8 > JAIFWV01. The sequence goes on along the minus strand of JAIFWV010000007.1, from coordinate 14,243 downwards.
GGGACCGTAAAAATCCAAAGCCAGGTCACCGCCTTCAACCCGAAGATCGAATTCCGGCAGTTTAAGCTTGCTCAAAAACTGCAAGTATTCTTCCCGGAACATCCGCTGCTCGCCGTACTCGTTGGTTCCGCGCAAGTAATGCAAGTCGGAGTTGTTAAACGATAGCGTCCGAACATGCTCAAGCTGTTCTCGCAACTCACCAAGATCGACGTGCTCGAACAAATTCACTCCCTTGGTCCGGTTTTTGAATGTAAACCGAACGGGGACGTTCGGATGCAGCAAGAAAATCAACTGTCCCATGGTGAACTTGTAAAAATCCACATCGAGCAAGGACGTGATGATCGGCTCATCTGCCACTCGCGAAATATTTCGCATCTAAATGCTCCTTCCGTCTTCTCGCAACCAGTGGAGAAACCGCTGGACGAGCGCGTAGGTTTTGAGGTCATCGTACGGCAAAAGCGATAGCGAAGTTACGGGAATGAACTCTCGCCGGATCTGTTCGTCGGCATCCACGCCGAAAATTCTTTCTTCGTTCTCGATCTCGCTCGAATAAATCCTCACTAATCCAAGGAACTGCTTTTCGGTGAGAATCCCCGGGCACATGGCCAAAGGAATTCCCTCGTTGAACAGGATGACCTTCGCGGGATCGACAGTTGCCCCGACTTCTTCACCGGCTTCTTTGGCGATAAGTTCTTCAGCTGTGAGCGCACAATCGAAACGTCCAGCTGGAGTTTCGAGCAATTCGCCAGTGGGGTTCTTGTCCGAGACCATAGGTGCGCGCCGCTGGTGAACAAACACCACCAAATCACGATCCACGATGTGGATAAGAAACGCCACCGAGTCCGTCGATGAGACGATTTCGTGTTTGTCCGGACCTTTCCAGACCCGCACGAAACCATCGTAGACCAGCTCAAGGCCGGGAATCAGGCGCTGTAACGCGTTCATAGACTCTCCTTAAGAATGCAGGTTTCCTCTTTTGAATTTGTAAATTCCCTCACTTCCCAACCAAAAATTTTTCTGGCTCGGAAGTGAGGGGGAAAGCAAGGTGCTTGCTCTCCCCTGTCTAACTAACCCTTCCACTCGCGGGCGAACACAGACATGACGACCATGTCATGATACTCACCTTTGAGATAGTACTGCTCCTTAAGCCTGGCCTCGAATTGGAATCCGAGGTGGGCGTATTTCGTACACGATATTGTGTTCTCCGCAAAAACCTTGAAGTAGAGCTTGTGCATTTGGTATGTCCCAAAGCCCACAGTGAGGAGTTTGCGGATAGCCGCGGCACCGAGTCCGTGTCCTCGAAATTCGGGAGAAAAAATCATGACACCGATGCGGGCGTTGTGATTGTCACGGTCGATCTCATGCAGACCGCAAGTGCCAATGATTCGGTCTTCATGACAGATCACGTACAGTACGTCATGGGTGCTGTGTGCGAGCTTTTCGAGATATGCTCGCTGGCGGTCTATGGTCGGAGGTTTGTCGAAGAACGAAAAGTTCTGGAGACTTGAAAAGTCCATCGCAAAGATCATTGACTCCGCGTCCTCGACTCTGGCCATGCGAAGACTAACCTCTTTGTTCATATCTCCTCTTTCTCGATTTCGAGACTATCGCAGAACTGATTTGCCACCTGTTCGATCATGTCGCGGATGTAAGGTCTCAGCCCGTTCATAAGACTGTCGGGGAAAAACTTGGGTCCATACAGAGCACCCAGCATTCCACCCACAATGGCTCCAGTCGAGTCCGTATCGCCGCCGAGATTGATGGCGTCGTACAAGGACTCAATATTGACCTTACGCAAGAAACACGCATAGCTCAAACCGAGAGTGTCGTGGACCAGGAATGTATTCGGCCAAGCGGATAGGATTATTTCATCGGTCAGAGATTTATGGACCGCTAACTGTTTGAAACAATCGCTCAACTTATCTAGCATTGGCAACTCTATAGCCGCCCCTTCTTCGTCGCGGAGATAGAGAAAAGCGGCATTGAAAGCCCCACCGATAGCATGAAAAAGCAGCCAGGTCTCAATCTGATCGGGGTTGAGCTTCAACAAATGACGCAACACGGCGAAGTGCACGAATGTAGAAATCACCGCCTCATTTGTGCAATGAGTCAACCGGGTAAACTCTGCCAATTCATGCTCGCGGATCTGATTTCCGCCGCGAGACAAATCGTAAGCCGCAAGCGGCGCAAGCTTCATGACGACGCCATTGCCCATGCCCGAGTTCGGCTTGTCGGTTTTGCCTGACTCCGACCAGTGGACGCCTGCCGCAAGTCGTTTGACCGCGTTGCGAGTACTCGGGCCCCAAGTCTGGCTATCCAAACCCAATTCGTATACATGCTCGGCCGCTATGGCATCCATATCGAACTTGCCGTTTGATTTGATGAATGCCCGGGCTACAGCCAGAGTCAAATAAGTGTCGTCGGTGGGACAACCGGCTGGAGTGTCATGGTGCCATTTGTGGTCAATTGGCATTTCCATAAAACTCCTGACCCGTCCAAAGCGAGTTCGGATCTCCTCTGCACTCATGGTCTCGACAGGCATGCCCAAAGCATCGCCGATGCCGATACCTAGAAACATCCCGATAATCTTTTCGCGTAAACTTATCATGATATCCTCCATGAACATTTCTGCAAAAACTTGCGGTCGAGTTATTCGACAGCATGTCTCTGAAGAAGTGTGGGGGAAGTTGTTGTAACCTCCCCCACATAGACTTACCATTTGGCAAATTGCTGGTTGAGCAATTTTTCGTCGAAACTGTACCCGGGCAAGAACGCCAGCTCGGCGTTGGCAATCTTGGATGTGCGGATTCGCATCTCGCTGATGATCCCCTGATCCACAGAATCAATCATCCCTCGAAGAGGCCGCTTCCGTGGGTCGAGGTTGCGAAAAGTAATCTGCGAGTCGATCGGCAGCATCTTGGGCCGGAAATCCCGAGCACAGGATGCGGCCAACGCCAGGGCCTGAGTGTCGAACTTAAACGGTATGGCACCCATGGCCTGAGCGTACGCCGGTGATCCGGCTGCGGTTGAGACCAGTGTCGAATCACATTTGAGACGCGGCACCCGGACCTGGCCGTCAACCGAAACCTCAACATACGCGGTCTGGCCGGAAGCACGCTCAACCCAAGCGTCATTAAAACCCACTCCGCTCACCGTCCGGCCATCCAGAGTATCGACCTCCACGTAAAGCAGAGGCATATTATGGATAGTCATAGTTTGAGCAAAGAACGGATTTATAGACTTCCGTTTCCAATCGCTGAGCAGGAATCCCGTCCCCCCGGTGTTGATGCCGATGAAAGGCAAACGCAAACGCCAGTACTTGCGGATCGCCGCGAGCATGGTACCGTCGCCGCCAATGACGAGGATCCCGTTTGGTCTCCGGCGATTTTCGAGATGCTTCACCTGCCCGGAAATCAAGCGCGCACGCTCGTGTGTCCTTTCCCAGACTATCAGCAGCTGCGGGTCGGTAAGACTCAATGAGCCTGTGGACTTCGGAGCCGCCGAGCGGTACAAACCGTAACGTTTGATGTACTCTGAGACGCTCGGGGTAACCGCCTTGTCATTGGCTGAATGAAGCCGGTAGGCTTCCCGGATCGTGGTCGAAGAACCCGTAAGGCTGATCTTGAGCACGCGGTGATAGGGTGGTAAATCCTCCGGCCGGAGCGGATAGCCTAGGCGCTCCAGGACGACGAATCGCCCTTGGCGCCACAATCGGTCATCTTTTTCCCAGGATTGGATCTGTGATTTGCCGGAAGCGCCGCCGACCAAGAGGTCCGCGCCGACCGCCATCCAGACTTTGCCCAGATGCCCAAACTTTTTTTCAAACTCAATGTTGGGGGTAAATTTCTGGGCTTCGAGATCCGACAAATCCACCATGACTCGCGAAATTCTGCCGAAAGTCAGGTCGGTCATCACCGCCCGATGTATCAGCGGTGTGTCGTTGACCGTGGTTTTGTCCCAGCGTGCCGGACCACAAGGAAAAACGACAACTTTGTCGAATGCTCGGCTCAAATTCCGCACGATGTCTTCGTGATGAATCCCCGGCGGGTCTAAACTTGCGCCGAACACTACCACTTCATTCCGCATCATATCCTCCAATTCGGTATAGATGTTTTTACCTCACCGATGTGAGGCAAGAAATCTGCAATCGAAAATTTCCATTGCAAGTTTCTAAAGTAAATAAGTGGGGGCGAAAAGCAGCACGAGCTGCTTTTCGCCTTTTTGATTACCAACCCTTGATCATGTCCGATGTGATCACACGAACCCCGGTTTTAGCAAACCGAGAATCCATTTCGTCGGTCAGTTCCTGCATAAGCACGTCGCGAGTGGCATCCTTGATCATATATCCTTCGATGCCCTCCGACATGCCATCGTTGGCTGTGTGGCCCACGCAAACATTGCCGCACAGCCCAACGTAGAACGCTCGAGTGATTCCGCGCATACGGACCAGTTCACCCAAGCCGGTTGGCCGGCCGAGTGCGTCGCGGAATCCCGAATACGAATCGCAAATCGGATCGAGACCCTTGACTTGGACGTATTCAAACAATCGTTCGGGGAGCTGTGGATGCAATTCGGCTTCCTCGGTCCCCTCAAGAGCGTGATCGGGCCAGAGGGTTTGGTATTTCACCTGCTTGAGATAACCCTTGAGTTCTTCCAACCCGAACAATGCATCTGAAGACAACTTTATAGAGTTGTCGGACTCATCGTTTTCAATGTGAATCTCAGTGTCGGTGACCAACGTGTCCAGATTCCCGAGAAGACCGACAAAGTTTTCAAGAAATTCTTCATAGGTCAGCCTATGGAATGCCTGCAAGCCTACGAATGAACTGGCCAGCGAAACTGAGCCGATCTTGTGCCGATCTTTGGTCGCGAATCGTACCTCGCGAGGGAACAAGAGCATGAGCCGCTTGATGACCGGAATAATCTGATCACCTTCGGGTACAGCCAAGCCGCCGCCAGGCATAAACGTCGGCTGGGCGTCCACGACGACGAGAGCATCCGTCCGCGGGTTGAGCGTAATCATTGTCTTTATCCTCCAATTTTCGTTGTTATTATGCCCAGGGAATTATGGCCCAAACATTAGGGATCTGAGTCCCAATTCTCTTGGCTCCAACGGCCAATTATGCATTTTTTTGGTGATTTTGTCAAGAGTGGGCTCAGTTGGTCAACTGAGCCCACTTATTTCTTTTCTATCGCAGGATTTGGGTCCCAAACCGATCGTTCCAATCGGCGCTGGACAAATTTCCTGCAGTCTTTGTAAGTATCTTTTGATTCCTCCTACATCTTCGTAAATAGCTTTGGTTTGGAACAACTTTTGGGTTTGATTGATCCGCTCTTCCTCTGCAAGGCCCAACTTGAGCTCGCAGTCCGTGTACGAAGTACAGATTTGGAGCTTAGGAAGCTCGGATAACCTATCGGCAAACGTCAGAGCAATTTCATCAAGAGGACCGATGATTTCGCCTGCATATTTTGCACTCACTGCGTCAAACCACCCGACCCGGAACTTTCCTTGCCACTGCCCAGCGGCGTTGTGCGGTTCCGGCAAACTTTTTTTGAGTGAAGCATCTTCTGTGACAAACGGCCCGGCGCCGTGCCTGGTGGCGTAGCTTCTCAGAACTCCAATTTTACTTACCGAACCTTGGAAGCAAATGTCTTCGAGAATTTTTTCCGCATTGGCAAACGTCGTGTTGCTTTTGGTGACATGCGGATAAAATCCATATTTGGCATCAAGCAGAACGCCTTGAGCTCCTTCGAAGACCATAGGTCCACCAAAAGATAAATCACGGAGCTTCTCGGGACCTACGATTTGTACCCGTCTGGCAAAGTTCATGTAATCAGCGATGAGGTTGGCCATCTTGTCTGAAGTAGTAAGCAGTTCCAGACAACCAACCAGATGCGTTTTCTCTGCAAGCATTACGTCGGAGCCAAGTGACATGAGCTTACGCATCCGCAGAGCCGCGAGCTTCCTCGCCAAAACTTTGGGCTTGAGCAAGTCCGAGACCCGGATTGCATAATCACCAAACAGCCGAAAGTCTTCGAAGGTCTCACCGACCCCCAGACCACAGCTACCATGACGCTTACTGCGCATCCATTCGCGCAGACGGTTGGCCGCCACATGGTACGGCGTCGTGACGAGCGCCGATTCGTCGATATACATGCGCTCGTATGGATTCCGGATACCGAGTTGGAACAAAGCTTCGGCTTCCTTGCGCATGTTGAGCGGATTTACGGCCACAAACCGAGACAGATAGGTTGCGGTTTGATTGGCCAGGGTGCCACTGCCGAACTGCTGGAAGGTGTGGTGACTGCCGTCGGGTGCGACGACATTGTGGGCCGCTTGCGCGCCGCCGTTGAACCGTACTGCCACGGCGGCTTTGTGCTTGCGAACTAAATAATCCACGGTTGCTCCTTTGCCTTCGTCACCAAAGCCTAGGCCCGCCACCAGAAATGCCTGCGCTGACATAGATTACTCCGATTCAAGGTTGGGCAAAATTTGTTTTTGCCAGATTTTGGACACAAGAGCGATTTTGTCCGCAAGTTCGTCGGCAAACATGAAGTGTTTGTAGCCAAATCTAGTCATGAGTGCCACATCTTCAATGTCGGCCAAAGTGATTTCTTGCCCGCGTTCGAGTCCTGCGAGGAGCCGAGATGCAACTATGGCTTCCGAATCAATTGAAGTGATCTGCTTGAGAGCGGAAAGAATTTCTCCTCGGCGGCCGAGGTATCCGAGAAACAAATCGTCCCGCGCGGCCATAAGCCGAAACCGGCCCTGGATTATAGTCCGGAATTTTTTAATCATACTTAGGCCTTTTGGCGATTCAATTTTGAGAATGGCATCCGTTGGAGTGTTTGGAACAGAAACCCGATACGATTCTTCGAACTCGGCGATGTCTTCCAGGCTTTCCACAAACGATAGCATGAACCTCGTGACCCCCAACGATGCGGCCGCGGCAATGAACGCCTCATCAAGGCCGCCGAGGTAGCCTTTGACTTCAAACTTCTCCGCCACGATATGCACGCTTTGGCCGGAACCGAGATAATATTCCGATCCCCTTGTCTGCGAGGCAAAGAAGATACATCGAGTAGCTGGATCGGCATTCACGATCTCGCACCAGCCCGCCCGGCGAAAATAAATCATGCCTGGAAGCTTGATGCAAAAATCGCGATTGAGCTGGACGCAGTTGCGAGAAAACGGAGTCCACACGGCGACACGAGTTTGACGGCCCTCGAGATCGATATATAAAGTCTTATTGTACCGATCCGAGATGGATTTGAGCTTGGAGACAATTTCCGCCGGCTTATATGGACTCTCGCCGCCGGTGTTGTAGCGGGCGGCGCCAATGAGACTTTGGGAGAAAATCTCTTCGCAAAGCTTTAGATCAGCCGCTGATTTCAATGTCGGAAGAGTTGCGATCAGCATATAGCCTTCTTAGAAAAAAAGCGGCAGGAAGATTAGATCCTCCTGCCGCATGGTGAATATTCAGAGCCTTGCAGCTCCGCCTCGGCTGGTCCGAGGAAGTCCTCCTGTCGCTTTGGCCACTGCCTTGTTTTTGGACAGCGGCACGAGAGATTCCGAAATATCGTGAGCCATCTTTTTGCTCACCCCCACGGCTACGAGATCGTCCACCGCCTGTGCGGCGCTGATTTTCTGCTCGTTGACGCCGATGGTGACGCCGATCAGCTCGCAGATCTTGTTGGGATGCTGCAAGATGAGCACTGATTCCTTGCCGAACAATTCCAGGAACTGCTGGTAGGCATCATCGTACCCGCCGACGGGCCAGAGTACGAAGACGTGAAATGCTTCACGGACTTCGGCGATCATGTCCGTAACCGGGATGTCTTTCTTGATACTGTCGCCAAAGACATCTGCGACTTCGCGTTTGTCGACTTCGTTCATGAACGGTTCGTCGGCGTAGAGGAAGAGGTACCCTTTCCGTCCGCGCTTCTCGAAACAATCCATGACCGTCTTCCGGGCCGCGGCGTAGAGAATGAGATCGTACGACTCGCCATTGTTGCCGCCGCCGTCCCCGACCAGCCAGATGTTGCGGATGTGCTCGTCGATCCGGTTATCGGATTCGAATTCGGAAATCTGCACCGGTCCGGATCGGCCGATAGCCGCCTTGATATCGTCATTGGCGGCGACCGCAATCTGGGGATCCGGAATGTATTTCGGCAAAAGGTTCATGAGAGCCGGCAAGGCTTTTTGGGCCTCCACCGCCCGCGAAATGTTTGAGCCCGTGACGTCGAACGCGACAATGATCGCGTTTGAATCCGGATGCTCCAGGCTGTCGCGGCTCTCAAGCTTGCCGAAGGGCTTGCCTGAGATCCGTTTCGGATCCAGCGACGCATGCACCGAACGAGCGCTTTTGCTGTAGGCAAAATCATCGACGCCCGCGGACCGCCGCGAAGAGCTGGAAGAGGTATACGCATCGTCATCCCAATGTCCGCCACCCATAACTGACCTCACTTTCATATACGCGTTACCGATTCGGCAAGTTGAACAAATGGTATTTGGGTTTGCCGTAAACCCGCTCGAGAATCCCAACGAAACTTTCAAAATATGTTTTGATGTCTTGCGGCCGACGCCGTGAGTCGAGTTCCAGGCACATACGGAAAGATTCACAAATCTCTTTTTCGATGTGGTCTGGGAACTTGTCAGTGCCCGCATCGCCTCCGATGAGATAGAGCATAGTTTTTGCCCCCATGAAGAGATCAGTCGCAGGCACAAGTGTGCCCTTGGCCAAAATCTCAGGAGGATAGAAGGCCTCCCACTGCGGAGACCAGGCGATAAGCTTGGCCGCCGGAGTCAGTTTGCGGCTGTAACACCAGTCGATGAGACGCACTGCATGTTTGCGGTGATCGCGGCCCGTATGGCCGTCGTTGTCTGGGTAGTACATGACGTGGGGCGGGAGAACCGCACCATGCAAGCAACCCAGTTTGTGGGTCCAATCAAGCATCAGAAGCAATCGCTTCCACATCCAAGCCAGAGTGCGGCCGTCGATTCCGCCTGGGATCAAGGTTCGGATTTGTTCGACGGTATAAAATCCTTCGAACTTTTCTAAAACATTGATCCGGGCTTTCGGCCCCGAACCCGTATCGAGCAAGAAGCTGTCCAAGACCTTGGGGAGGCATTCGTCCCAGTCGCTGTATTTGGACTTGGCGACCAGTTTCTTACGCAGCGCCTCCAACGTATCGCGTTCAGCCTCAAGTAAAGCGTTGTCGCTGACTTCGCGCGCAGCCTTGAGCAAGACTTCGGAAATTTTTGGACCGTCGACCATGCGTGCGGCATGAATATCCGCGATATCACCTGCGGCAAAATCCGCATAGCGGATATACACGCCTTTGATTACGACCTCAGACATGGGCGGCTTGTTGGCCGTAACCGGAATTCGTTTGCCATAGACACCTGCCCGGAGCCTGTCTTTGGCTTGCTCGTGCAAATCCGAAAGTTTGGCAAAAGTGCGCTCGGCGATTACCTTTTCAGCCGGATTGAAATCCGGATGAACCTTGCGTGCCAGCTGTGCGTAAATGCGCTTGATCGATTTTTGAGGATCAGTTCCCGGATTGGTGCCGAAGACGTCTTCAGGGTGCTGGGCCTGATCGATCAATCCCGCCACCAGTGAAAGCTCGGAATTCATATCTGTCCTTTCGACTGGTACAGATGGTTGGACCGAATGTACTCGGCCACAGGTTTGGGTACCAAATGGCTGATCGGCAAATTGGTTTCGATGCGCTTACGAATAAACGTTGAGCGCCCATAAAGCTCTGGCAGTACGATGAGTGTGGCGTGCGGAGGCAGGTCTTCGCTCGCTACCGGACATCCCGGATGAGAAATAATTGCGAAGTTAAGTCTCTCCCAAATTTCCTGGCCTCGCCACCATGTTTTTTGAATCGCTGAGACACCGGTTTTAGAGCCGCGTACCAAATCACCACCGATGACATGCCAGATTTCGGCACGCGGATGCATGATCTGGTAATAGATCTGCTGATCGTAAGTCCGCGTGAACTTGTCGAACTTAAGATCAGAGAAATCAAACTCGATTCCTGGCAGATCGCCGAACCCCAGCTGAGCAATGGCAAGCAGGTGCTCGTTGCCCGGACAGTTGTCGCTTTCCTTGGCGCCGTAGATACCGCAAGGTATTACCACCAGCCGTTCAAAGGCTCTAAGCAATGCTTCTGCAATGCGGTGATGGTGGTCGCCCACCGGATTGAACCTGCCGCCGTAGAGAGCCATGCGTCCAAAGTAACCCATATATCCTCCTCAACTTTGTAAAGAGCTGGTCCTGTTTCAGGACTGGCGGAAAGGCTCCAACCCTTCGGCCAGTCCTTAATGTATTTTTTACACTAAGTGATCACAAAAAAAATTTTATAGAATATCCACCAACTGAGGCTTGGATTGGGTGAAACAATAAAGTTCGGCCGGACGGTTTGGGCCTGTGGATTTCTTGCGGTTCAGCTTTTTTACGAGTTTCAGCGACAATATCTTCTTCCGGAAATTACGCTTATCCAATTTCTTACCTAAAATTATTTCGTAAATAGTTTGTAATTCACCCAAAGTAAATTCCTTTGGTAAAAGCCCGTAAATAATATTGGTGTAAGAAAGCTTGGACTGGAGTCTCTGGATTGCTGCTTGGACTATTTCCTTATGATCATAAGCAAGCTTTGGCAAATTTTTCACTGAGAACCATGCGATCTCGGAATACTCGCTAGACGTCTTCGGAGTGATCCCACTGTTTGGAATGAGGGCAAAGTAGGACACCGAGACCACGCGCCCAAACGGATCGCGATCGACTCGACCAAATGTATATAGCTGTTCCAGGTACACATGAGATAGCCCCGCTTTATCCAGCAAAATTCTTTCGGCTGCATCATCCAGGTTTTCATCCCCTTTTATCAAGCCCCCCGGCAGGGCCCAAGATCCGGTATAAGGTGCCTTTTTCATTTTGATCAAAAGTACTTTGAGCTGCTCGTTTTGCATAGTAAAAATAGCTATGTCTGTAGCGATCACTGCATAATTATATTTTTGGGGTGTTTTGGTCATAGGCGTTCAGTAAGTGTAGTATATACACTATGTTAATCTTGTCAAGTGGCAAAAGGTAAAAATAAAAAGCCCCTATACACTCGTATTCCTGAGTGTATAGGGGCGGCTGACTTAGACAGTGGCTTCTGACAATGCTTCTTCGACCTCCTTGGGGTCAAATCGATAATCAGATCCCAAGAAGCCGGTGACGATTTGGGCGTCGCGCACGGCATTGGCCAGACAAATCGAAGCGCCCGGTGAAGGCGTAGTATTGAAGATGATCTTGTCTCCAACAATGCTGGAGTCCCCCATTTCCAGGTCGCCAGTTTTGAGGTTAAAAATCTGCGGCCGAATGCCTCCGACCCCGCGCCGCAGCCTCAAGTCCGAATGCTTGATGCTGGGCACGATAGTGCGCGCCTCCTTCAGGAACATCCGAGGCCCAATCCACGGCAGATCGTAGAGGGTATTTTTGGAAATGTACCCATACAACTTCCGCCGGTGGATCAACCTCACGAGACTCAACAATCCCCTAAAACTTGCCAGAGGCAATCTCAGAAAATCAGGAAGCGTCTCATAATGATGCCGCTCCATGAGAGGCAAGGGTTTAGTCGTTGGTCCAAACCGAGTGTCTTTTTGGTTGAGGACATCCGGATCACCATGGATGGCCGCAAACGGCATGCCTTCGATCTGAACCCGATAGACTTTGCCCTTGAGAAACTCGCCGGAAGAATAGAAACTGCCGGCAACAGGCAGGATTGCCAGATGCTTGGCATAACCGAGCTTCTGGGCAAACAGCAGACTGTAGGATCCTGCGGCAAAGACCACGACTTTAGCTTCCAATTTCATGCTGTCCGTGGTAACTTCGTAGGCTTGGCCCGCACGACGGATACTTTCGACTTTTGTGGAAAAGAAACTGTCCACCTGTTTGCCGGACCTGACCGCGTCCTTAAGCAGACATTCTGCGAGCAGTTTGTAATTGATCGCAAACCCGCGATCGCTTACCAGCGCTATGATAGGTTGGTCAGGCTTTCGCCCGAGCATCACACCTGGTTCGATCTCTGCCAGTTCCCGCGGCCCGACCAGCCGCAAATCAGGATAATGCGGGGAGAATTCCCTGAAGCGACTTTCAAGCTGATGAACTTCTTTCCAGCCTACGCCAAGCACCATGCGGTTGGTGATTTTGTAGAGCTTCGGCACCCCCCGCTTCACCACATAGGACCGCAATAATTTCGCGGCCTTCTGAACCTGGAGCGCGTGCTCCAGGTTGTAGTTGGTCTCAGTGGATCCATCATGGGACGTCTGGGCGTTGTTAAGCGGATGCGAATTGACCTGTGCCACACCATCATTCTTTTCGATAATGGCGATGCTTTTGACGTTGGAAAAATCGGCCAGCACATAAGCAAGAGCTGTGCCAGTCACTCCCGCGCCGACAATGACGACGTCGTATTTTGAATTAGCCACAACTCCTCCTTGGCCTTGGAAACACTAAATTCTATCAGAAAATCAGGTTTATGTCAACCCTGGAAACGTTGACTTTAACTCTGGATATACGCTATTATGCAGTGTTATACCAAAGGAGGAGTGATGTCAGATCTTATGTGGTTGGCTTTTTTGGGACACCTAGTCGGCGATTTTCTACTCCAGAGCAAAAACATGGCTGGGCCGAACGTTCGAATCCGCTATCGCCTCGCAAGACAAGTATCGTGAATTCGATGTGGCATTTACTTCAATAGTCTACAAGGAGGTTGACGCAACACTTCATCTCCTTTCGCTTTTTGCGGTAGTCAAACTTCTACTGCTGTGAGGCAATTATGACCAGAGCGATATTCCCAGGCACTTTTGATCCTCTGCATCTCGGACACATGGACGTGCTTGTCAAAGCCGCAAAAACCTTTGATACGGTAATTTGGGGAATATTCCACAATACCCAGAAAAATCCCAAATTCACGATTGACCAACGGCTGGAAATGATGGATGCCGCGAGCCGAGATATCAAGCGAGTTCAGGTTCAAGCCTTCGATGGACTCCTGGTCGATGCAGCCAAAAAAATCCAGGCTACACATATCGTGCGCAGTATGCGGGTCGGAATGGACTTCGATTACGAATTCCCCATGACTCTCATCAATCGGAAATTGGCACCCGAACTGATTACCGTCTATTTTCCGGCCGAACAAAATCACTTCCATATCAGCTCCAGTATCGTGCGTGAACTCATCGCATACAAGCAGGATCTCAGGGAGTACGTTCCCGCAGAAATACTCGAATACGTTCAATAACTAAAAGGCGCAGAAGCTTTCTTCTGCGCCTTTACTATTTAGTTGGTGTTGCGTTTCATGAAGTACCCGCGGCCCTGGAATACTGGCCGAGACGGCTTGGGAATCTCGCGTTCGCGTTTTTTATAATCTTTTTTCTCTCCACGCCCCCTGCCTTGCGGTCTCCTTCTGGGATCAAAATTCCGGCGTTCGGGTCGTGGTTCTTCGGGTTCTCTTCGGAAGCCGACTTGCGGCAGACCTGACGTTTGCAAGACTGGGGTTTGTGATACTGGTAGAGTCGTTCGGATGAGCCGCTCAATGCTTCGGACATCGCTTTTTTGATCAGGCGTGGCAAACGAAATAGCGTGGCCAGCCAAACCGGCGCGGCCCGTGCGGCCAATGCGGTGGACATAATCCTCGGCCGTGGCCGGGAGATCAAAGTTCAAAACTAATTGAATACCGGTAACGTCGATACCGCGCGCGGCGATATCAGTAGCCACCATCACTCGGTATCGGCCGATCTTGAATCCTTCGAGTGCCTCAATTCTTTGGCTTAGGGAACGGTTGGAATGAATCTCAGCGGCGGTATAACCCATCCTTCTTACAGTCAAAGCGATTTTTTTGGCGCCGTGCTTGGTGCGGGTAAAGACCAAGACACTGCCTTTATATTGTTCGAGAAGCTTTTTGAGCAAGTCGGCCTTGCGTTCGCGCTGGACAAAAAAGACTTCCTGAGTCACGGTCTTAACCGCACTGCCGGCAGGCGCAACTTCGATGCGCAAGGGCAAGGTCAAGTAATTCGATGCAATCTTCACAATCTCATCCGGCATGGTCGCCGAAAACAACATGGTCTGGCGTTCGCGCGGCACTTTTTCCAAAATTTTCTTAATCTGCGGCGCAAATCCCATGTCGAGCATGCGGTCAGCCTCGTCCAAAATCAAAATACCGACCTGCGAGAGATTCACCCTTCTTCC
>JAIFWV010000033.1 GCA_019659055.1 Candidatus Doudnabacteria bacterium | reverse complement strand
GAAGGAAGGACTTAAAATCAATTAAAACGAAATAAATGACGAACAGGGAATTTTTCATCAAAACTTTGGAAAGTGAACGACCGATTTTTCGTAGCGTGATTGATGCTGTGCCGGAAGATAAGCACAGCCACAAGGTTCACGATAAATCTCGAGAAGCCGGGAATTTAGCGAGCCAATTGGCTATCCAATGGGCCGCAATCTCGACTATTATCACGAAAGACACTCCGGAAATGGATATGGCCAAAGCGCCTACTACCAAATCCGAAATGCTTAAGGCCTATGACCAAGGCATGGATCAGCTGAAGCAAGATCTAGAAGCAGTTACAGACAATGACTGGGAAAACGGTGATGCCGCCATGGGGGAAATATGGAAGGACAAGAAATACATGATGGCGTGGGGATTCCTATTTGACGCTATCCACCACCGAGGACAGCTTTCGACATTCTTGCGAAACATGGGAGCCAATGTTCCGGCAATCTACGGTCCTTCAGCCGATGCGCGGCCGGGAGCATAGTTTCAAAAAAGATTTAATATAAGAAAATAGAGGCGAGCGCGTGGCGCTCGCCTCTATTTATTCCGCAATGGCCGGAATAGGGGCCGTGTAAGTTGTTAATACGTTTGCCCCGTATAGTTCAGCGAGCAGGACATGCATGTCCGGATTGAATTTGAGCATCAGCGCCTTGATCTCTTCACCCGTTGGTGCTCTCAGCGCGCCATTCTTGTCGTTTACTCTGTGGAATGCATCGAACTGATCACAGAGCGAGAGCAGTCGTCCATAGAACGGGATCATGATTTGATTGCCGACGCAGTAGTCATGGAGTGAATGTGGGATGCTTTTGGGGTATCCATCGGCTTGGAACCTGTGATGCCACAAGATAACCTGTGCCGAATAATCAAACCGGCCACGAATCATGCGATAAGCGTCCATGACGTGCGGCCTCATGTTGCGAGTATCGAGTTTGTTCCAACCACTCGTTTTGCCGAGTGTTGCTGCAGGAACTTGGACCTTGCCGACATCGTGGAGGAGTCCTGCAAAGAGCAGAACCTTCGGATCCAGATGCATAAAGGTTGCCACGTCTACCCCGAGCAGAGCTACACGAATGCTGTGCTCGTAGGTTGCATGATACTCAGGGCCCTTGTTTCGCAGAGGTGCCAAGAACGATTCCAGAGCGTTTTGGTCCTCTGATCGGATCGCGTGGTCTGCAAATAGCGCGCCAAGTAGAACTTCCAAGGAATCCGCATCCTGGCGATATTCGACGAACGTATTAGTCACTTATTATGCCCTCCTTTAGGCATTAGAGTACTATACTCCTTTTTTTGTCTGCTGGCAAGCCCGTCCTGAACACCCGACACCTCGTCTCGGGTGTTTAAATGACTTATTTTTGCTATAATCCAGCAAAGGGGGAGCAATGTTTAAAGCGGTTCACCATCTCGCGATAATCTGCTCTAACTACGAGAAATCTAAGCACTTCTACAACTTGGTGTTGGGGTTCCGAATCATGCGGGAGACCTACCGTGCCGAAAGGGATTCCTACAAGTTAGATCTCGAGATGATGGACGGCGTTCAGATCGAGTTGTTCTCTTTTCCCAGCCCGCCGTCCCGGATAACCAACCCGGAAGCCTGCGGACTGCGTCACCTAGCTCTCCGGTCCGACACACTCGAGCAAACTCGGGATCACCTCTTCCTTCTGGGAGTAGAACTCGAACCTATCCGAGTGGACGAAACTACAGGAAAAAAGTTTTTCTTCTTTCGCGATCCCGATGGTTTGCCCATAGAAGTTTACGAGTCATGCTAGAAGGAGGATGCGTGAGATTCCTTGCAGAGGAAGATTTGGTTAGGCTCCTGCATTACCAGGCCAATAATGTGCCGCCCCCGTGGCAGATACGACAACTCAAAGAGCAAATCGATGACGCGATTCGTAGCGCTGAGCTGAACGGATCGGTTACGGGCGCCATCGACATGAAGATGGTTCACACCATCGTCCAGATGAAGATCCGGCTCGATAATCTTTATGCCGATTGGGCGGAGGGCAAGCTCAACAACGACTCTGGAGTGAATTGATGCCCTGGATTATCTCAGGTTCTGTCGTAGTCGTCTGTCTGTTCTATATGGAATACCGGAAATGGAAGGCGAAGAAAAAGTGAGTCCCCGTGGTTATAAACTACGGGGATTTTTTTATTGCCTATAATCTGCTAAGCTTTGCCTATGAAGAAAAACGATTTTGTCGAATATGTTATTCACGATGTGCTCAAGCTTTTGCCTCAGGTCACGGCCCGGCCTATGTTTGGAGGCTATGGCGTGTATCAGGCCGGAGTGTTCTTTGCAATCATCGTCGATGATGTCCTGTACTTTAAAGTCGATGATACCAACCGTGCGGATTACGAAAAACTCGGCAGTGAGCAATTTTTTTATCCCACCAAGAAAGGCCCGATGCCAATGGCTTATTGGAATGTCCCGGAGGAAGTTATGGAGGATCACAAAAAAGCCGCGGCCTGGGCGAAGAAATCTATTGCCATTAAGAAAGCAAAGAAATGAAAAAACAAATTATAGTAATTGGCGGCGGCGATACGTTTGCAGATGAGGACTACGAAAAATACCTTCAGTTTTTGCGTGACCTCGAGCTAGATTATGAGAGACTAATTTCCGATAAATCGGATTGGAAGCGGGGATTGCGGCGCGAGCTCGGCGACAAGTACGAGATCATGCTCCCGAGCATGCCCAACAAGTTCAATGCCCGCTTTGCCGAGTGGTCGCTTTGGTTTGAGAAACTTTTTCCGTTTCTACACGATCAAGTAGTATTGGTCGGGCATTCTCTGGGCGGAGCGTTCTTGGCAAAGTACCTTACAGAAAATGGTTTTCCCAAAGAAATTCAGGCTTTGTTTCTGGTCTCGGCAGTTTTCGATGCCGATACCGACGGCAATCCGCTTTGGAGCTTTGCGCTTCCGGAGAAGCTAGTTGCCCCCGCCAATGAAATATTTATTTACCACAGCAAAGACGATCCGGTGGTGCCTTTCTCTGACATGCAAAAGTACCAGTTGCAATTCCCAAACGCAAGCGTTAGGGTATTTGAAAACCGTGGTCATATGAACCAAGAACAGTTTCCGGAAATTGTGGAGGATATAAGGAGTTTATAATGGCTGGCGAAGCCACTCACATACGGTTTGCCCTGGACCTCGCGAGTAAATATGGTGTTACAGACCTCAAGAAATACATTTCCGGGGCCGTGTATCCAGACAGCCGATACATTACCAAGATCAGCCGGGATCTTACACATCCTGTCGACTTTGCTTTGGGAGAATTGAAAGGAACCGACGATTTTCGCAAGGGCTGGCAGACGCACCTTATATGCGATCAGATTCAAGCTGAAATTACCAAAGAGAAATTGCCTGATGTCTTTGAAGGTGAGCTCAAGGCCGGCAGTGATGTCTGGGTGCGGCTCACGGCGCTCAAGGTTTTGCAAGATTACCAGGATGCCCTGCAGTACGATATTTCCGAATACTTGCCTTATCTCGACTATGTCGAAAATCCAAACGGTGAAGATTTGGGCCGGCTTCGGAAATATAATCAGATTTTCCAAGATGAATTTTCCGAGGAACAATTGGTTTTGGAAGACTGCTACGATATCCTCAAAAAATTTGATGTTGGAGCGGCCACCGCCGCCAAAGTCAAAATGCAAGTCGAAGAGTACCAAAATGAGAAGGAGATTGCGGAATTCTTGGAAAATATTTATGATGATATGCTGGAACGGGCCAAAAACGAGCCATTGCTTGCATGAGAATCCAAAGGGGTGTATAATGTCTTTAACAATCATTGGCCCGTTTAATCGGGTAAGATAAAGAGCGGCTCTCAAAGGCCGCTTTTTGAGTTCTAAGAATTATGACCCTCCCCTTTTAGGGGAGGGGAGGGTGGGGTAGAGTACAAGCATGAAATATTTATATAATAGCCAGAAACTAAAACTTCGACGCAAATTATTGAGACATAATGCTCCCGATCCTGAGCAAATTTTATGGTACTATCTTAGAAACAAGGCATTTGGTTATAAATTTCGAAGACAATATAGTGTCTCTCAATATGTTTTAGATTTTTATTGTTCAAAATTAAGATTAGCAATTGAAATAGATGGTGATTCTCATTTTAACCCAAAAGCCAGAATCTATGATACAATCCGGGAAAAGAGAGTAAAACAGCAGAATATCCAGATATTGAGATTTACGAATGATGAAATTAGAGAGAATATTGAAGCTGTTATTGAGAAAATATCAAATAATCTACCTCCCCTAACCCCTCCTACTCTAGGAGGGGAATAAACCATGACCAAACTGCGGCCAGGTTCACGGATTATTCTTCTGAAAAATTAGTCTCTTATTCTATCTCTATGGAACCATTGGCGTCAAAAATTAGACCTAAATCTCTTGAAACCTTTGTAGGACAAGAACACCTCGTCGGTAAAGACAAGCCTCTTCGCATTGCCATCCTGGCAAAGCATCTTTTCAGCTTTATCCTTTGGGGTCCGCCGGGTGTGGGCAAAACGACTCTGGCGCGGATTTACGCTCAAGCCTTGGGCGCAGATTATTACGAACTCTCGGCGGTCTCAGCCGGCAAAGATGACATCCGCAAAATTGTGGAGAAGAAATCCGACCTTTACACTGGCAACAAACCAAAAATTTTATTTCTTGATGAGATTCACCGCTTCAACAAAGCCCAGCAAGATTATCTTTTGCCGTACGTGGAATCCGGCGTTCTCACCCTGATTGGTGCGACCACAGAGAACCCAAGCTTTGAAGTCATCCCGGCTCTATTGTCCCGCTGTCGAGTATTTGTGCTCAACGAGCTTTCCGAAGCAGATATGCGCAAGGTTATAGAGAGTACGGGATTCAAACTGGATACAAATGCGCGCGATTGGCTTATCCGCATGGCCAATGGCGATGCTCGCCAAGCAATTACCATGCTTGAGAACACCTCCAGTCTCTATGACAAAATTACAGTCGAGAATCTCAAAAATACTTTGCAGTCAAAGTTTTTGCGCTACGATAAAAAAGCCGAAGAGCACTACAATACTATTTCGGCCTTCATAAAATCCATGCGCGCCTCGCAAGTCGATGCCGCGCTTTACTACCTCGCCCGCATGGTGGAAGCCGGCGAAGATCCCAAATTCATCGCCCGCCGCATGGTCGTGTTTGCCTCGGAAGATATTGGCCTGGCTGACCCGGTGGCGCTGCAACTTGCCAATGATGTCTTCCGCGCCTGCGAGACGATCGGTTACCCTGAATGTGCTATAAATCTTTCACATGGTGTAGCGTACTTGGCTCTGGCCGATAAAAGCCGTGAATCTTACGATGCCTATAATGAAGCGATTGCCGACGTCAAGGATACCGGCAATCTGCCGATCCCGCTTATGATCCGCAACGCCCCGACTAAGCTTATGAAGAATCTAGGTTACCACAAAGGGTATGAGCTTTACACCAAAGAAGATCTTCTGCCGGATAAACTAAAAGGCAAAAAATACTTCAAAAGATCTAGCTCAAAGAAATAAAAAAGGCTCTCGGATTGAAATCAGAGAGCCGATCAAGTTCTGTTGACACGTCTACGGACAAAGTCTTTACCACGATTGATTCGCGATTTCACCGTCCCTTCTGGCAGATCGAGAGCTTCGGCGATATCCCGGTAAGTATTGCCTTCCAACAAGAGCCGTAAGGGCAACCACATTTCGTAGGGAAGGGGCGAGATTGCAAGGATCACACGATCGAGTTTACTCCCTTCCAAGCTTTCCAGGTATTTTTCCTCTGTGTGATTCTGAGATAGCATTTCGATTACATCGTTCCGAACAACTTCTCCGGTATCAGTAGTTTTTACCACATCCTCAAGCGAGCAGGTCTTCGCTTCGTGTCTTTTGTAAACGCGAAGGTAATCGATTGAGGCATTGGTTGCGATCGTGTAAAGCCAACTGAGCAGGTTTGCGTCTTGCCGGAATCCGTCGATGTTCCTCCAGGCTTTGATCATCACGATCTGAGTCATATCCTCCGCGATTTCCCTTGCGTTCGGTTGCCGATAAAAAATGTGAAGGCACCGGCGGTAAATGTTTTTACGGGCATCCCAATCTTCCATGAGCTTTTCGAAATCTTGGGGCTCCATTGCTGCCTCCTTGTTTTGAAGTAGTATAGCTGGTATTTGGATTGCGGGCAAAATAAAATGGACCTTCTGCGATGGGGCAAAAGGTCCAGGCGTTCCTAAGAGTTGCTTCCAGGCTTGCGGAGTAACCCTTGAATGGAAGTCAGCGTCTCCTGTGCCGACTTGTACTTCTCGTTTTCGTATTCCAGGGTGCGGTTTCGTGCCTTGGTATTTCGTACTTCTGACTCGAGTTCTTGGCAACGGGTTGCGATCTCGAGAACCAAGGCGCGCTCCTGCCCGATGTGCTGTTCGAGCATCGATTGAAGATTACGGACAAGCACATCGATCGCAGGTGCAATTCCCAGGGCAGGCACTGTTTTTTTGCGCATCGTATAGATGTGCTGTGTAACGGCCGAGTGACTCACAGTCGTACCCGTCTTCTCTTTGTAGAGCGCCGCAACACGCCTGCCTTCATCCGCAACCATAGTCCCATGAGGGTTGTAGTTGGCTCGTGTGAATTCACCGAGTTGAGTTTTGATAGTCACAGGCGCGGCTAGTGCAATGGGTGCCGCTTGTATTGATGGTTCGGAGTTTTTCTCTTCTTCACGCGGCTGCGGGGGAAGTTTCCTTTTGAGCGTTTCCCTCAAGGAGAACATGCTACCGTCTGTAATCGCCGGGATGTTGAGACTCGCGGCCAGAGATTTCACGCGGCGAATTTCGCTTTCGTCGATATGCGAATAGATCGTGATGAGACCTATTCCTTTTGGGATATCAGCTCTCTGGCGGACTTGCTGGGGATCCCAGAATTCCGCTTGGTCCATGTACTGTGCCCTCAAGGGGGCGTCTGCGTCAAAACCAAGCACTAGGATTTTCGTCCCCGGAAACTGAAGCGCTGCTGGAGCCGTGTTGGTTTGCATTATGGCCTCCTTAAGGCATTTGAATCATTTTACCTGAAAGCAATTAGGTGTTCAAGAGGGTAACAAATTAGACCAGGACTTCGTTTTATTTTTTGAGGCATTTGTGGTATAATACATCTAATGAGTAAATCCATTCGAATCCTGAAACAAATATCAATTTTCGCAAGTTTTCTGGCGTTAATGCTTTTTTCTGTGCCGGCTCACTTTACCTTTGCCGACCCTGCGGCAGAACAGACCAGTACTTCTCAAGATGAGCTGCAAAGGCAACTGCAGGCGATAGAGCAAGAGATTGCCTCATACGAGAAAGAGCTTTCGGGCGTGCAATCGCAGAAGAGCACACTCAACAGCAAGATAAAGCAGTTGCAATTACAGAAGGGCAAGGTCCAAGCACAAATCCACGAGACCAATCTCAATATTCAAAATCTCAACGAACAGATCGGCGACACTCAATCTCAAATCGAAGTCGCCACCGCACACATTGCGGACATACGCAAAAAAATTGCCAATATTCTGCCGGATATATACGCCCAAGACGGCCAATCGACCGTGGAGATACTTTTGAACAACGATGGCCTGATCGGTTTTTATAATGAACTCGACGCCTTCGAGACTATTAACCGTAATCTGAAAGAGCTTCTGACTGATCTCAATGATCAGAGCAAACAGCTCAAAGATCAGCAGGATCAACTCGAGAACCAGGAAGATCAACAGCGAAGTTTCCTTTCGATTCAGAGCATCCAAAGTCAGCAGCTGGTAAACAACTTAGGCGATCAAAATAATTTGCTGGAGCAGACCAAGGGCATAGAGGCAAATTACCAAGCCACACTCAAGGACAAAAAAGCCCAAGCCGCGGCCATCCAGAACAGATTGTACGAGCTCTTTGGCGTGGGCCCCGGACAAAAAGTGACGTTCGGCCAGGCGGTTGAGATTGCCAAGTATGCCTCAAACCAGACCGGTGTCCGAGCGGCGTTTCTTTTGGCCATCCTCACTCAGGAATCTTCCCTTGGCAAAAACGTCGGTACCTGTAACCGTGTCGGCGATCCGCCATCCAAATCATATCGAGTTGTTATGAAACCCACCCGCGATATAGAACCCTTCCTGCAAATTACATCTGATTTGGGATTGGACCCGGAGACGACTCCGGTGTCGTGCCCAATGATGACCAGAGGCAAGCAAGTCGGCTGGGGCGGCGCCATGGGTCCAGCACAGTTTATTCCATCAACCTGGATGGGGTATAAAGACAAAATTTCGGCAATCACAGGTAAGCCGGCCAATCCCTGGGATATCCGCGATGCGTTTTTGGCGACCGCGATTAAGACCAAGGCTGATGGCGCGGGCACAGTAGCAGGCGAGTGGGCGGCGGCTATGAAGTATTTCTCTGGCGGCACCAATACTCGATTTAGATTTTATGGCGACAACGTAGTGGCCACAGCCAACCGGTACCAGGCCGATATCGACGAATTGAACGCAAACTAATCATGCAGCAGATCGGCAGAAATATTTTGAGTTTACTTTTTTCTAGGGTGATGGCCGGAATCATCCTGTTTTTTATTTATACGCGGCTTATCCAGTATTTTGGACCGGAAGTTGCCGGCCAGTTTGGCCTGATTGCCGGGTATCTCACAGTCTTTAGTTTCTTCGTGGATTTGGGCATGCAGCAGCTCGTGATTAAGAAAGTTTCCGAGAACAAAGCCGAAGCCTCGAGGTACTTGAGTAATTATTTGGGCATCCAGTTTTTCTTAGGTCTGGGATTCATGCTTATTTTGGATGTCATTGTCCTGACCTCGCATTATCCTCAAGCTGTGAGAAATGCTTTATATGTTACCGGCTTGAGTTTGCTAATTTCTTCGCTCTCGATGCCGTTTATGGCCATCATCAACGGCTTCCAAAGATTGGGCGTCATCGCCAAAGTCCACTTCCTCAATTCGCTCATCAACGCCAGCATGATGGCGCTTACTATCTATTTGAATAAAGGTATTTTCTTCATGGCGTTTGTGAACATTATCGCCGCCGTGATAGATTTTATAATTTATTGGTATGTTGTCGAGAAAAATTTTACTCACTTCCGGTTCAAATTCGATTTTCCTTTTTGGAAAACATTGTTCGCTCTCAATCTGCCGTTTACACTCCTGACTTTTTTTTCAATCTACAACCGTATCGACACTCTGCTTTTGCCGCACCTGCGGAGTTTCACTGAAAACGGCTACTATACTGCTGTTTATAAATTTTGGGACACTCTGGCTTATTTACCAGCCGTCGTTTCGGCATCACTGTATCCATTTTTTGCCGAGGCCATAGCCGGAAATCGGATTGAAGAAGCCCGGAGAGGCTTGGAATCTTACACCCGGTATATGATTGCGCTGGCACTACCTATTACCATGGGCGCATTTTTACTTTCTCATAGACTCACGGTGAGCTTCTTTGGACCCAAATTTGAACCTGCGGCACAAGCGTTGGGGTTATTGGTTGCGGCCGTGGCGGTACTCTTTATTTATTCTCCAGTAAACGCACTAATTATATCCCAGCGGACGAAAACCGCGGTTAAAATTACGGGATTCAACTTGGTCTTAAATTTAGTTTTAAATTTGATCCTCATTCGGAAATACGGATTTGTGGCCGCCGCGGCCGTAACTTTGCTTTCCGAGTGTGTACAATGGTTCGGTTACACTTATTTTGTAAATCGGGATGTCATTCGGTTTAAATTTATGCCATTTTTTGCAAAACCCTTTTTGGCTTCTATCATCATGGGGGGCGCAATTTATTTCGCTCATAATCTAAACCTTTGGCTCTTAGTGGGCTTGGGCGGGACGGTCTATCTTGCCGCTTTGGGCTTGCTTCGATTCTTCCAGGCCGAAGACCGGCGGTTGTTGTTTGGCGGGCTCCGCGTAAACCCAGAGCCCGTGGAAAGAGACGTGTTATAAAATTACTAATTTCTAATATCTAATTTCTAAAACATGCGAATCGGACTAGAGGCTGAGCGGGCCAATCTCCCAGATCCTACGGGGGTCGAGCATTATGCTTCGGAGCTCATAAGAAATCTGGCGAGCCTGGATACCAAGAACGAATATAATTTATATTTCCGGACTCAGCCGCTTGAGAAATTTAAACATCTGCCAAATAATTTTCGATTGCGGTTGATCCCGTTCCCTAAATTTTGGACCCAGACCAGATTGGCTTTCGAGCTTCTCCTTCATCCGGTCGATGTGTTTATGCTGCCGATCCAAGCCTTGCCTTTTATTCATCCCAAAAATTCCGTAATCACTGTGCATGACATAGCGTATGAATTTTTTCCGGAAGCATTTCCGAAATTTATGCTGTTCTATCTGAAGCTTACAACTCGGTTTGGAGTCAGGGCCGCTAAAAAAATTATTGCGGTTTCCGAATCAACCAAAAACGATATTGTTAAGCAGTACCATATCGATCCGAAAAAAATTACTGTCGTACATTTGGGAGTCGGTGAAGGATATAAGCCTCTTCCATACGAACAAGTCCAGCCTGTGCTCGACAATTTCGGTCTCAGCTTCAAAAAATACATTTTGTTCATAGGCACCATGCAGCCGCGGAAAAATCTTGTAAGATTGATGGAGGCCTACATTTCCTTGCGCCAAAAGCATCATCTTGAAGAAAAGTTAGTAATCTGCGGACGCCGGGGATGGCTGTGGGAACCAATCTTAAAAAAAATCAAGGAAGTCAATCTCTCAGACGCAATCAAGTTTTTGGACTATGTGGATGATGCCGATTTGCCCGCTTTGTACAATGGCGCAAGCCTTTTGACTTTGCCAGCATTATACGAAGGATTTGGCCTGCCGCCGCTCGAGGCTATGGCTTGCGGCACGCCGGTCGTGGTATCGAATATTTCTTCTTTACCCGAGGTTGTGGGCGACGCTGGTGTCCTGGTTGATCCGAATTCCGTGAATTCGATTGCCGAAGGATTGCTGAGGGTGCTTATCGATAAAAATTTGCAAAATGAGATGAGTAAAAAGGGGATAGAGCAGGCCAAGAAATTCACCTGGTCAGCCACCGCCAGAAAAACCTTGGAAGTATTGGAAAGTCTGAAATAATGATTTTATTTTTTATTTTCATTTTATTCGCTATTTATTTCTTTTACCTTTTTGCACGCAGCCGTAGCCATAATCCGCTCTGGCTGATGCTCAGCGCCTGGTCGCTTGGGATTGGCATTCCACGCCTCCATCTCTCACCACTGGAATTGGCCTTACCGT
>JAIFWV010000032.1 GCA_019659055.1 Candidatus Doudnabacteria bacterium | reverse complement strand
GGGGAAGACTGTATTCAAATCCAATCCGGTTTGTTTCTGGAAAATCTCAAAGTAGTGAATCTGCGGCCAGGGTCCGCTCCAATCGATTTCCTTGCCATCATAAACAGTAGTCAGACCGCCGGTTACGGCTTGGATGGTTTCTTTGTACATCTCAGAAACCAAATTCATAAGCTTTTGGTATTCAGAATAAGCCCAATAGAATTCCATCTGAGTGTAATCCTGCAAATGTTCCGTAGACACTCCTTCGTTGCGGAAAATGCGCCCGATCTCAAAAACTTTTTCAAAGCCGCCGACAATCAATTTCTTGAGGGGTAATTCCAAACTTATGCGCAAATAAAAATCACGATCGAGGGCCTTGTGATGAGTCACAAACGGTTCAGCTTCTGCTCCGCCCGGCACGTCCTCAAACACCGGTGTCTGGACCTCGAGAAATCCGCGCACTTCGAGAAAGTTCCGGATAGTTTTCCAAAAAATCGCTTTTTTCTCAAATAACTCGCGTGACTCTTTGTTTACGAGGAGATCCAAATAGCGCTTGCGCAGTCGGGTTTCTAAATCCTTGAGCCCGAAATGTTCAGCCGGTATCGGACGGATGGATTTAGAAAGCAGTGAATATGTTTTGACTTCGAGGGTTTTCTCCGAAGTTTTGGAGAGTGCCAGAGTTCCCTCAATCTGCATAAAATCGCCGATATCAAAAAGTTCAAATTCTTTGAATTTTTCATCGCCGACTGCATCTTCTCGCAATAAGAACTGGACCGATCCCGTTTGGTCTTCCAAATTCCCAAAGATAAGTTTGCCATGAATGCGGATGGACTTCACCCGGCCAGCCAAAATAACCGTGTCCTTGGATTCCTGCAGTTCGTTGAAATTTTTAAGCGCTTCGCCGACCGCATGGGTCCGCTGAGACTCCACTGGATAGGCTTCTATTCCCCGTTTTTTTAGTTCTTCTAATTTTTGTATCCGGACTTGGCGTAATTCTTCGATTTTCTCAGACATTTGTGTGGATTAAGTAGCCAAATTATACCATATTGGGCCCAAATGGTCTAATTCTGGCAAATCAGGAAGTAGAAATTTTACGCCGTTCTAAAGGAACGGTATAAACAGCGAAGCTGGTAAAATTTTCACTTCCTGACAAAATAAAAAGCCGCAACGAGCGGCCTTTATTAAAAATCGTTATTCATTGAGCACTCGGGCCAACTTATGCCGGGCGGAAACGAGGCCGTAGGATACGACTCCCAGGAAAACCAATCCTTCGATGCAGGTCTGGGTCATGTGGGCAGGCTTGCTTAGGATAAGTGCAAAACCTGAAACCAACATGAGCGCAGTCAATGTATACGCGGCGTTCAGTTTGGTCTGCGACGGGTAAAAATAAGTAACTGCTGTCCAAATAAGACTAGAAACCGCAACTACGATGTGGAAAGGTAATATCATATATGTATTATAGCATCAATTGGTATACTCAGGCTAAAAACAAGCAAAACTAAGAGAGAAACCCGAAACATTTTCTTGGCCCAGAGTCTATCATCGCTCTTGGCTCTGAAACCTACAATGCCGAGAGCCAGCCAGTACATCAAGGCCGGCGCCATGATGATTGCGTAAACTACACCGGTGTATTGAGTGGTAAAAAGCTTCACTACCGCAATTATGTAAAGGACGATGTAAAATATTATGTAAATTTTGGTAGTTGGTATTCCGAGCTTCACCGGCAAAGTTGGGATTCCCGCCGCCGAATAATCTTCGTGCCGGTAAATGGCGATGGAATAAAAATGCGGCATTTGCCAAAATACCAGTACAGCGAACATTAAGAGTGCGCCAAGATCGAGATGACTGGTAACGGCGCAATACCCCACCACCGGCGGGACTGCACCTGGAATGCTTCCAAGGATTGTGCCGTGGATGGTTTTCCGTTTGAGCGGCGTGTAAACAAACACATAAAAAACAAAGCCGACCAAAGCTACCCCTGCAGTTAACTTATTGGCAAAAAAATAAAGCGCACAGAAACCGATTACACCCAGAATCGTGCCATACATAAGCGCGTTTCGGTTGCTTATATCCCCGACAACCAAAGCGCGGTTTTTGGTGCGGGCCATTTGTCTGTCGATATCGCGATCGTAGTAATTGTTGAAGACACAACCTGCGGCCATGACTAAGGCAATCCCCACAAGCATTGCCAACAAGGGTACCACCGAAAGATGACCTTGGGACGCTAAGAAAAAACCGGCTGCAGCCGTGATGAGATTGCCGTAAACAATACCTGGTTTGGCAAGATAATAATACTTTTTGAACATTATTTTGTGATAGCCTCGTTTTCCAGAATAGTTTTGGTATCCGGGACGTTATGCCGGTACTTGAGATTATTCATAATGATTATGGACCCGGCAACCAAAATCAGAATCATCCCGGCCGTGGCTAGAAGCGCCGATAGATTCCAGCGTGGGCCTTCTTCTGCGTCCAGATGCAAAAAGAAGTATAATTGCACGCACAGTTGAACCAAAGCCAAAGCCACAATCAACAAAGTCAGATTGAATCCGGACAAAAACTTATCGACAACTGCAAAATATGCAGCCAAGGTCAGAATTATAGATAAGACAAAACCTAATGTGTATTTCTTCATGTGGCAACCCCCATGAGATAAACAAAAGTGAAGATAAATATCCAAACTATATCAAGAAAATGCCAAAATAGGCTGAATCGTACGAGTTTGGAACTGATAAACGGCGTAAGACCCCGCGTTTTTATTTGATACAGTCCAACCAAAATCCAGAGCAACCCCACGGCAATGTGCAGACCGTGAGTGCCTACCAGGGCAAAATACGATGACAAAAACGCGCTCCGAGTCCAGCTTTGCCCGTCATTGATGAGATGCCTAAATTCGGATAACTCCAGGATTAAGAAAGCTAATCCCAGAATAAAAGTTACCCCAAACCATAGGAATGATAATTTCTTTTTCCCCCTAAATACAGCCAGCATAGCCAACCCGCAGGTAAAGCTGCTCATAAGCAAAATCAGGGTTTCGATCATGATCTGCGGCAGATCGAAAATTTCTTTCATAGTCGGGCCACCGAATGTGCTTATCCTTAACGCGGCAAAGGCCGCAAACAATGCCGCAAACATTATGAGGTCAGTCATAAGGTAAACCCAGAAGCCAAAAATATATTTACCGGAATTATGTTCGGGGTGCATGGCGCTCCTCTTGGCGTTTAATTTCTGCAGCAGGAATCACGTATTCAGTTTCCTCATCGAAAGAACGAATGATCACCACGGCAATGCCGCCGATAATGCCGGCGATAGCAAGCCAATTGATGTGCCAAACAAACGCGAACCCAACCAGGAAGGCGCAAATCGAAAGATAAATCCCCGAAGCAGTATTTTTGGGCAGAGTGATATCTTCGTATCGCTTGGGTTTGGTAAGTCCTTTTTGCTTCATAACCCAAAACGCGTCGCGATCTTCAACTTTGGGAATGACTGCAAAGTTGTAATGCGGCGGCGGCGAGGATGTCGCCCACTCGAGCGTCCGGCCGTTCCACGGATCGCCGGTTTCATCGCGGTTTTTATTGCGGGCTCGGATGCTGACGACAATCTGGATGACTTGAATGGCCGTGCCAAGCGCAATGATAAGCAGGCCCACGCCTGAGGTAATAAACAGTTTCTGCCAGCCGGTTGCGGTATCGTAGTGATCGAGCCGGCGCGTGGCCCCCATAAGCCCCAAAATATAGAGCGGCACGAAAGCTGTGAAGAATCCGACTATCCAGCACCAGAAGGCGTATGTCCCCAATCTTTCGTTGAGTTTGATCCCGGTAACTTTGGGAAACCAATAAGTAATGCCGGCAAAAATTCCAAACAGAGCGCCGCCGATGATCATGGTATGGAAATGCGCCACCAAAAATAAACTATTGTGCAATTGAAAATCCGCCGCAGGAGATGCCAAAAGCAAACCGGCCATGCCACCAAACGTAAAAGTGCTGACGAATCCCAGGAACCATTTCATGGGTGTGGTAAAACGGATCCGGCCGCGATACATAGTAGCAAGCCAATTGAAAACCTGAACGCCGGTCGGGATGGCGATAATCATAGTCATCATGCCAAAAAATGCATTAACGTCCGCATTGGCGCCCATGGTAAAGAAATGATGCAGCCAGACCAAAACTGAAAATGCCGTAACCCCTATGGCGCCGCCGACTAATGAACCGTAACCGGCGAGCCGCTTCTGGCTGAATGTCGCCACGACCTCAGAATAAATTCCAAATGCCGGAAGTACCAAGACATACACTTCCGGATGCCCCCAAGACCAAATGAGGTTGGTATAAAGCATGGGGTTACCGCCGAAACCGGTGGTGAAGAAATGCATGCCGAAATATCTATCCAACCAGAGGAGAGTAATCGTAATTGTGAGAATCGGAAATATAGAAATAACCAGGACCATACTACAGAGAGAAGTCCAGACAAACATGGGCATGCGCATGAGCGTCATCCCGGGAGCGCGCATCTTGAGGATAGTTACCAGAAAATTAATACCGCCGAGCAGAGTGCCGAGGCCTGAAACTTGCAGACTCCAAATCCAATAATCAACTCCGACTCCGGGACTATACTGCAATTCCGACAGCGGGGCTTGCGCCAGCCATCCCGTAGCTGCAAAATCGCCCCCGAGCACAAAAAATAAATTTATGAGCATGGCACCCGCTGCATATAGCCAAAATCCAGCGGTGTTTAGGAATGGAAACGCCAAATCCCTGGCTCCGATCTGCAGAGGTACTATGTAGTTGAGCAGTCCGAACAAAAAGCCCATGGTCACAAAGAAGACCATGATGTCTCCATGTGCGGTAAAGATCTGCTGGAAATGATCGGCATTCATGATCCCGGGATTCGATCCTGAAGACAGCGACTGGTGCAGCCAGATAATAGCCGCATCCAGTGCCCCGCGGAAAAACATAGCCGAGGCGACCACCATATACATAATCCCGACGCGTTTGGGATCGGTCGAAGTCATCCAAGTCTGCCACAGCCACTTCCAGCGTTTGGTATAAGTCAGATAAATTACAAGCGCCAAACCAGTCAGCGTCATAAAAAACGTCCCGCCTTCAGTGAACCATTCGTGCGGCAGAGCATCAAACGTAAGTTTTCCAAAAATGAGTTCTCTCATTGGTGAGTGTGTTCCGGCATATATTTTGTCATGACTTGTGCAAATAAATCTCCTTGGACGGAGGCATAGGCCGCAGGCTGAATATTTTCACTGGGTTTAGCGAGATTCTCATAATCCGGCCAAGTCAGGGTACTCGAGGAATTCTGCACCGACTGCACCCAAGTATTGAAATCGCCGCGACTGCTTGAGCGAGCCATAAATTTCATGCCCGCAAAGCCCTTGCCGTTAATCTCAGCCGCCGATCCGGCAAAATCACCAGTGGTATCAGCAATCAGCTGGAGCTTGGTCGCCATGCCGGGCATGGCATACATTTGGCCGCCCAAGCTTGGGATCCAAAATGAATTCATAGGCGCGTCTGAGGTGAGCTCAAAATTTATCGGTGTTGATTCGGGAATTTGGACAAAGTTGACTGTCGCGATATTTAAATCAGGATAGATAAACAGCCATTTCCATTGCAGAGCCACGACTTGGATGGTCATTGGCTGTTCTTGGGCGTGAAGCGGCCGAAACGGATCGAGCTCATGCGCGCCGTTCCACATTTTGAAAATTAGAACTGCGACAATCACCGAGGGAATCGCCCATAACACAATTTGCGTGGTCCGCGAATTGACCGCCTCAGGTGTGTATGCGGCTTTGACGTTTGACTGCCGGTATTTCCTGGAAATAAAAAAAGCCGCGGCAAACGTCGGGATGACCACGATGAGCATAATCAGCACCGATTGAACTATCAATTTCGATTCTTGCCAGGCGACCCAGCCTTTGGGATTGAGCAAGGCGACATTGCTTTTGCCGATAAGCAAAACCAAAGCCAAGGCTACAGTGGCCGTGATCAACGAAACACAAGTAAGTTTATGTTCTGAGAGTTTGTATTTTTTGTATCTTCCAGGCATTTTACTGCATTTATGTTGGCTTAATTATACCACAAATGCCTCGTTTCCCCTATTGACAACCTAAGCAATTTGGTGTAAACTGTTTCGGTGCCCAAATTTTGTTAAGGAGGACAAAATACGATGCATGTGACCAACACTGTAACCGGACACGAGGCCGAAGCGCTGATCGCGCGCCACAGTCC
Source organism: Candidatus Doudnabacteria bacterium (assembly GCA_019659055.1). Lineage (GTDB taxonomy): Bacteria > Patescibacteriota > Doudnabacteria > UBA920 > O2-02-FULL-48-8 > JAIFWV01. The sequence continues at coordinate 285 of JAIFWV010000032.1, read as the reverse complement.
CGCTCTCTGCGACCACATCCTGCCGAGGAAACTCCGCGAGGTCAGAAACCTCCGCGGCCTCATAGCGGTACAAGACACCGCGACCAAGCAGACGGTCCGGATCGTCTGCGCCGACTGCAAGTCCCAGAACTAGCCCCTCCTAGGGCCGCATCAATAAAAAACACCGCTTGAACTTCTCGAGCGGTGTTGTTTTTTTATTGGATCGAAACGATTTCGTATTCGCTGACTCCGGAGGGAGTAGTAACCGGCACATGGTCGCCGATTTTGGTGCCGAGCAGGGATCTG
>JAIFWV010000006.1 GCA_019659055.1 Candidatus Doudnabacteria bacterium | reverse complement strand
CGTTTGTCGCTCAAGCCACTATCTCAATCGAAGATAAAAACTTCTACCGAAACCCCGGTGTCGATTGGCGGGGGATTATCCGTTCTATTTATGTCGATATCACGAGCGGCAGTAAATCCCAGGGCGGCTCGACCATCACCCAACAATTTGTCCGCAATGCCATCCTCACTCGCCAGAAATCTCTCGTGCGCAAAGTGAAGGAAGCGGTGCTCGCTATCGAAATCGATCAAAAATTTTCCAAGGACGATATCCTCAAACTCTACCTCAACGAAATACCCTATGGCCAGAACGCTTACGGCATCCAGGCCGCGTCTTTGACCTATTTCGGCAAACAAGCCAAAGATATAGATTTGGCCCAAGCCGCATATCTGGCCAGTTTGCCGCAAGCCCCGAGTCTCTATAACCCCAATGGACCCAATCGTGACCGACTCGACGCTCGCCATGAAGCCGTGCTCACCGCCATGTATGAGCAGGGGTATATTTCCAAAGAACAAATGGAGCAAGCCAAAGCCGAAGTGGTTGTCTTCAGCAAAATCAAGGACTTCATCCAGGCTCCACATTTTGTCACATACATCGAACAGCAACTCGCCGAGCGCTACGGCCAAAAAACTCTCGAAGAGGGAGGCCTAAGTGTCATCACGACCCTCGACTGGACCATGCAAACCGCCGCCGAACAAGCAGTCAAGGATGGTGTGGCGCGCAATACCAAATCAAATAAGGCTAACAACGCCGGACTCGTGGCCATGGACCCCAAGACGGGGCAGATTTTGGCCATGGTCGGGTCAGCGGATTACTTCAACGACGAAATCAATGGCCAGGTCAACGTCACCTTGCGCCCCTTACAGCCGGGATCTTCGTTTAAACCCTATGTCTATGCCACCGCCTTCAAACAGGGCATGTCTCCGGCAACCATGCTTGTAGACGTGAAAACCAGTTTCGGTACTTACGGCGGGAAGGATTATGCGCCAAGCAATTACGACGGACAAAATCACGGCATTGTAAATATCCGCAAGGCTTTGGCCGGCTCACTCAACATCCCGGCCGTCAAAACTCTGGCCTTAGTCGGCGTCCAAAATGCTATCGACACGGCCAAGGATATGGGAATTACTTCGGATATCAATTCCGACAAATGTGGGCTATCGCTCGTGTTGGGAGGTTGTGAAATCACGCTTCTGGACCACACCGGCGCCTTTGGCGTGTTTGCCAACATGGGCACCAAGCACAATACTTCGGATATCCTGAAGGTCTTGGACTCCCAAGGCAAAACTCTCGAGGAATGGCATGAAGATACCGGCACCGAAGCTCTCGACCCGCAGGTCGCTTATGAAATTATCAGCATTATGACTGACAACAACGCTCGGACCTTTGTCTTCGGTCCGAATTCACCTTTGATTTTGCCAGACAGAATAGTTGCGGCCAAAACTGGAACCACTCAAGCCTGGAAGGATGGCTGGACCATGGGTTATACTCCTTCTTTGGTGGCTGGCGTTTGGACCGGCAACACCAACGGTTCTCCCATGCGCGCCGGTGCCGACGGTGTCATCACCGCGGGTCCAATCTGGCACCAATTTATGCTCAATGCCCTGAAGGGGACTCCGGCTGAAAATTTCCAGGAACCTCCAGGGATCCAGCATCTGCAAGTCGATAGTATCTCAGGTAAACTCCCGACGCAGTACACCCCGAACACCAAAGAAGAAGTGTTTGCAAGCTTTGCTATTCCTACGGGATTTGATGACGTCCATATCGCCAAACAAATCAACAAACTCAATGGCAAGCTGGCCAATTCGCAAACGCCTACAGATCTGGTGGAAACTAGAATCTACACCGCGATTCATTCAGAACAGCCGGAAAATCCTAATTGGGAAATCCCAGTCCGGGCCTGGGCACAAAGTGCTGGGTATTCTTATCCGCCCACCGAAGAGGACGATGGCACTGTCGATCCCGGGTTAACCCAAACCGGCGGGCTGAGATTCCTCACGCCGACTGCGGGCCAAGAAATCAATGGGTTGCCATTTCTAGTGCAAGTGGATATCGGAGCAAACCAGGTTAATTCCGTGGATCTCTCACTTGATGGCATACCCCAGGGTTCCAGAAGTTCTTCCCCCTATACCTTCTTTGTAAATTCTGCGAAAAACGGCGACCATCAAATTCTTATTGCCACCGCCCACCTCACCAATGGTTCGATGATTTCCTCGAGCATTCCTATTTCCATTAACGTAAAGCAATAATGACTATAGTTATTCTGCTTTTGGGGTTTGCATTCCTCGCATATTTCCAGCCGAAGTTTGCGTTAGGCGTAATCTTGGCTTTACTTCCGACATATATGTTCCGCTGGCAGATGCAAGGAGTTCCTACGACCTTCTTGGAACTACTTCTGCTGACATACTTTGCCGTTACGTTCCTCAAACATTTTGCAGACCTCCACGAACTCAAAAAATTGGGCCGGATAAATTGGCTGATTTTACTGTTTGTAGCCGCGGGAATTATTTCGACATTGGTTTCACCCGATAAACGCAGCGCCTTGGGAATTCTCAAGGCGTTTATTGTAGAACCGGTTATGTTGTTTTACGCAGTCAGGCTCACGATCAAGCGCGCAGAGGATCTGACCACGCCGTTAAACCTCCTTTTTATCGGAGCGATTTTGGTTTCGTTGTTTGGGATTTTCCAGTACGTAACTTACATCAGACTGCCGCTCAAATTCTGGGGGACGGGGGACGAGGTCGAACGAATTGTCTCGTTCTTTGACTACCCCAACGCCTTGGCCCTTTATCTTGGTCCTCTGGTCTCGTTTTTCCTGGCCGGATTTCTCTTTGACGAGAAAATCCTCAATCGGAAAAATTTAGCTGCTGGTCTGGTCGTTATGTTAATAGCCTTATTTCTAACTTTCTCACGGGGAGCATGGCTGGGAGTCGCACTGACGGCCACCATTCTCGTCTTTCTTAAATACCCTTTCAAGAAAGTTCTGGCTTTTGTGGCAATCCTTGCGATACTAGGCCTCGCCGTTCCGCAGATACGATCGCGGCTGGGCTTGGCCGCACACGACGCCTCGTCTTCGGCTCGGGTCAATCTCATGCTCGCAGGCTACGAAAAAATCCAAGACAGTCCGATTCTCGGCAATGGCCTGTCAGGATTTCCCACAACTCTGGCCAAACAGCACTTCCAAGGAGAGATCCTGAACTACCCTCATAATATTTTCTTTAACTTCTGGGTCGAGATGGGGTTATTGGGACTTATAAGCTTCTTTGGAATAATCTTTGTAAGTGCGAAAAGGTACGACACGCATCGGACGTGGTACACCACAGCCGCCGTGGCCTATATGTTTACTCTCATTCTTCATGGCTTGGTGGATGTCCCTTATTTCAAAAACGACCTCTCGATTTTGTTTTGGTTTATGATCTCAGTGTTCTATATCTAGACTGTTTATAAAAGGATACAAAAAATCCCCGAAAGGGGATCTTTATTTTGAACAGGGTTGGATGTAACTATTTCAGATTTTCCAGGTATCAAAAAAATTTTGCAATATTTCTTTGTGATTAAAAGCAATGTCGAATTCGTCTAAAGTATCTTTCGAGACTAAAGCCAATTCGGAGATTTCTTCTGATTTAAAAACTGGGGTCCCCTTGTACTTACCATAAAAAGTATAAACATCCCAAGCATGTTGTTCGTCTTGTGCTCTATCTGCTGATACTTGATCTTCTACCTTTCCAAATATAGTTGGTTCAAAATCAAGACCCAACTCTTCTTTAACTTCTCGGACAATGGCTTCTTCCGGAGTTTCATTTCCTTCTGGTTTACCCCCGACTAAGGCCCATTTACCAATCCCTCCACCTCGAACTCTCTTTCCTAACAAGACTTCATTCTTTTCGTTAAACAAAATAGCCCGAGTAACTATTTTCCTCGGCTTTTCTTTATATTCATTCGGGTTAAAAATTTCTTTATCCATCTACAAGTTAGTCTTCAGTTTTTATACGGAATAAGGATTGTATCCATAATGCTTACAATATACCAAAAAACCGCCAGCAAAGCGATTGTTACCGTTATTGACACTGACCTGTTTTAGGCGTATAACGAACCAGCACCGCATTTGGCAATTTGCCCGGTGACAAACGAAGGAGTGGTCATGTTGGAACAGCTTCGGAGAAGGTTTGGGCAACGTACTTCCTCAACCACATCAACCTCAATCGATTGGGCAAGTATTATCTACTCTTACGTCGATCACCTGTACGGGAAATCGTACAGCACCAGGCGCGAAGATCGGGCACGTAAGGAATGTGAAGATCGCGGGTTGGCTTTCGGAAGCGTGCGGATTCTGGGCGGAGGTCATGGTTCCATCAAGATCGGACCTCTCGAGGAATGCAGAGCCAATATCACTCGTATCGTCGACATTCTCCAAACGACTATTCGTGAGCGAGGATTCGAGGATCATCTCGCAGTTCGTCAGAACGCTTTCGGAGTTGAAGTCATTGTCACGAAAGAACACGAGCATCTAAAAGCAATCGGTTGTTGCAATTTCGAGGGTAAATGGTCACAGTTTCTTTCCGTCTCATCTTGGGAAGGTGGTCAGATCCGAGAAATGGAAACGTACTGCGAGGAAGGTCTAAGCGTGCTACTCCAGCTTTCTCAAACGCTCGGATTTCCTCCCGGGCCAAAACACTATTCGAGTGAGAGTCCAGTACCAATCGAGGAAATTGTTATCTACGCGGTTCGCTGGGAAGATCCGCAATCGGGATGTCGGTACCTGGATGTGCTCTTCCGTCCTGAACTGATCAAGAGGCATGTCTACATCGGCTCCCATCGAAGAGACGACCGAAAGGAAGGCGCCTTCAAAGGTGAAGTTATGGCCTGCACAGGGGGCATGGATTGGTGGCCGAAAATGTCCATCAACAACCGCCCGGTGTACTCAACGATCGTACAGACACCGACTGGACCAATGCTCCAGGCGAAAGAAAAATTCGCCAGAGAGGCCGTACGGGTTTGTGGAGTTTGCGGCAAGCTGGCCACTCACGAAATTGTACTCGTCCACTCGGAGATAGGCGATGACTTCGGGAGTTCGAGTCATGGCGGTATCTGCTATTCGTGTGCTGACCAGGCCTGCCAGGATCACCTAAAAAATCAAGAATGTATCCGTGCTGAGGTGCATCCGTATCGCCAGGAGGTCTGGGCGTAATCGCTCCGATCGGGTTCGACTGGGTGTTCAACTGCTGAACACCCTTTTTTATTTAATTCACGCGTAATATCGTCTCGAAAAAAATACGCCTTGCGGCGTATTTAGAGTTTACATATTTTCTATAAAGTTGAAGTCGTCTTTGGATTTCTTTTTATCGACGCGGATAACAATCCGGCGGTTGGGGTCCACTCCTTGCGAAGATGAGGACAGGTCTGAGAACAGCGAAAGGTAATTGTGTACGACTCGGCGTTCCGAAGGCGGCATGGGGAAGAGCGCCACCGCCCGGCCGGAGGAGCGCGCCTGATGTGCGGCTTTGCGGGCAATTTCTTTGAGATAAATCTGCCGCTTTTCGCGATAGTCGTCTATGTCCAAGGCAAACGGGACTTGCTCGCCTGCATCATCTCGGACTAGAAGCCGGACCACGTGCTGAAGCGCCTCGAGATTGGCGCCTTGTTTGCCAATCAAAAGCTGGGCTTCCGGAGTTTTCAAATTGAGGACAGTCCGTCCTTCTTCCATGCGCTCAAAAATCTCCACATGGATGCCCATGTGGGAGAAGAGTTCGAGAACTTTGGATTTTACTTCGTCTAAACTCGCGGCCATATAAATTGGGTTAGAGGGATTCTTGGGCGTCCTTACGGATAATATAATACTGTTGGGCGACGCTAAACAGAGTGGTAATAATTATGTACAGAGCTAGGCCTGCAGGGAGAGACAGGATTGAAACGAACAGCATCACCGGGAAGAAGTAGAGCATGGATGTCTGCATACTATTTTGCATAGGATCTGTACTCTTTTGCTTGGGCAGGGTCAATCGCGCCTGGGCATACTGCAAGATTGCGGCAATCCCTACTAAGATATAATTGTTCTTGGCGGATAAGTCAACCAATCCAAAGGCAATTGGGTTGATGTGAGAAATATGCGGAATAAAACTATAGAGATCGTGCAGAATGGCATCGCTCGACGCCCGGGAAAATAGTGTTGAGAGAGCCACCAAAACCGGCAGTTGAAACAGGAGTGAGGAACAGGAACTAAACGGACTGACTTCATTTTCTTTATAGAGTTCCATCATGGCCTGCATTTCTTTTTGCTTATCATCCTTGTATTTGGCCTTAATCTCGTTGATCTTCGGCTGGAGGGATTGCATGATCTTTTGCTGTTTCAGGGATTTATGGAAAGAGCGGACAAACAATAGTCGAATGAGGATGGTCAGGATGATGATCACTGCGCCAAGATCGGGAATGTAGTGGTAGAAAAAAACCAGAACATTCAAGAGCGGCACGTAGACAATGGGTCTCAATAATTTTACAACCGGGGCAAATATATTTTTTATAAAATTCATACTTTTTTAGGGAGATCCATTCCTCCCGTGCTTAATGGATTACATTTCATAATCCGAACTGCGATTTTGGGCAGACCGGTGGCTCCCTGTTCGGTCAAAGTGATTCTGGCGTATTCGGAACAGCTCGGATAAAACTTGCAGTACCCGTGGGGATAAAAAACCTTGGTTAATCCATGATCCGGAGACAAGGTCTTTTGGTACAGCGAAACCAACAAAACGAGCGGTAACCCCAGCACTTTGTTAATTTGTTTTATGATTTCCATAAATTCAGGCGCTTAAAATCATTTACCAACTCTGTTTCCAAACTGGGGAAGGTCAGCTTGAGGCTGGTTTTTTGCGGAAAAATCAGAATGTCGGCAGGTTTTAAATTTTTTAGATATTTACCAGCAATGACTTTCATGCGCCGTTTGACCTTATTGCGGTCGGTAACTTTGGGCATGACCTTCTTGGGAATGATAAACCCAAAGCGGGGAGCGGCCTCATGACTTTGGGCCACGCGCAGCCGCAAGGTTTGGGAAGAGAAAGATTTCTTGAATCTTGAGTGCGCAAAATCTTTTTCATTTTTCAAGGTCACGACCTTCGTCATATTTATACGGTTAATCGCTTACGGCCTTTGGCGCGGCGGGAAGCCAAGACATTGCGGCCGTTGCGGGTGCGCATGCGCTTCAAAAACCCATGCACGCGTTTGCGTCTCTTCTTTTTAGGATTATACGTCGGTTTCATAAAAAGTCTCGAAACGTGAAGCTTGAAACGCGAAACGTGAGAGCCTAGGAGGTTCCACGATCCACGATTCACGATCCACGGTAATTAAAGATACTGCGGTATTATACTGGAATCCCGGGCTTTTGTCATCCCTTGCGACCAACTGTCTTTCTATACACCCAAAGTCCACAGGTTATACACAGATTACCATTTTATTGCTTTAGGTTAGCCAAATTATTGCGATTTACATGTTGATAACTTATTTGTTAGAATACCAAAAGACGCAATTTTAAATGAATTCTTAGGATTTTTAGGCAACTGATGACTAATCAACAACTTTGGCAAGCCATACTCGGGAACCTGGAACTGACCTTAAGTAAGGCCAATTTCACAACATGGTTCAAAAACACGTCTATTATTGAGAAAAGCGAAACCGGTATCGTCGTCGGGGTCCCCAGCGCCTTCAGTAAAGAATGGTTACAAAACAAGTATCACCAAGAGATCCTTAAAGCCCTAAAACAGTTGTCTCCGGAAACCAAAGAGGTTAAATACCAGATCGTTAGCCCAAGTTTTATGCCGAGTCCAGCGGCCAACAAAGAAGTCCAGCGGACCCAAACCGCCAGACAGCCCGATAACCAAACCCTCAACCCTAAATATACTTTTAATACCTTTATTGTCGGCTCAAACAACCAACTCGCACACGCCGCCAGTTTGGCTGTGAGCAAAAAACCGGGCTCGGTGTATAACCCCCTGTTTATTTATGGCGGCGTGGGCTTAGGTAAGACCCATCTCATGCAAGCCGTGGGCGCCGAGGTCCTGAAAAAAGACCCGAACGCAAAAATCCTCTACGTGACCTCAGAAAAATTCACCAACGAGTTCGTCCAAGCGCTTCAGAATGGCCGGACCGAGAATTTCAAAAACACCTACCGCACTGTAGATGTGCTTTTGGTGGATGACATCCAATTCCTAGCCGGCCGCGAGGGGACACAGGAAGAATTTTTCCATACCTTCAACGCCCTCCACCAAAACAACCGGCAAGTCGTTATGACCTCAGATCGCCTGCCCAAAGAAATCCCAGCAATCGAAGAGCGGCTGGTTTCGCGATTTGAGTGGGGAATGGTTGCCGATATCCAAGCTCCAGATTTGGAAACCAGGCTCGCCATCCTAAAAACCAAAGCCCGAGAAAAAAATTACAGCATTGAGCCGGAAATTCTAACCTACATTGCCGAAACCATCCAGAGCAACATCCGGGAGCTTGAAGGGGCCCTAAATCGCCTCATGGTTTATTGCCAGCTCAATAACACAAGACCCACGATTGAACAAGTTAAGAGCATCTTGGTTAATGTCATCACCCCGCCAAAAAAACGAGGGGTGTCCGCCAAAAAGATTATTGAGGTCGTGGCCGATTTTTATAATGTTTCTATAGAGGATTTATTAAAACAATCTCGTAAAAAAGAATACGTAAATCCGCGCCAAATTGCGATGTACATTATCCGCCGTGAATTAGAAACCTCTCTTCCCTCGATTGGTGAATTCTTTGGCGGCCGCGACCATACCACAGTCATCCATGCCATCGATAAGATCGAGCGTCACATGAAAGAAAAGAGTAACCTTAAACAGGAAATTGAATTAATTAAGGACCGGTTATATTTAACTTAAAGCTGGGGGTAACCTGTTGGCTGTATGTGGGGCGATCCAGGGAAGAGCTGTTGAGTAAAACTTTTAAAAAACTGGACCAATCTTTTTATCAAGTTGTTACCCACAAGATCCAGACAAAGCATTAGATAAAAATACAAAGAAGTAAGTAGTAAAGAATTGGTTGTTCGTCGGTTGTAAACAAATCCACTGGTTCTATTATCATTATCTTTTATATAAAGACTTATGAAATTAATATGTACTAAAGAAAATTTAAGAAAAGGATTGTTTGTAGTAAGCCGAGTAGTGGGAGTAGGAAATCCCCTGCAGGTTTTAAATAATATTTTGGTAAAAACTGATCAAGGGCGAATTAAATTATCTTCTACAAATCTGGAAATTGGAGTAAATACTTGGGTTGGCGGAAAAATTGAAGAAGAGGGATCTTTGACAGTTCCTGCTAGATTAATAAACGAATATATAAATAATCTCCCCACGGAAAAAGTTACTTTAACCTCAAAAGATACTACCCTCAATGTTGAAGCTGATAATTATCACACAAATATTAAAGGCTTGTCTTCCGAAGATTTTCCGTTAATTCCTCAGGTTGCGGATGAGCCGTTTGCAAAAATCGACAGCCAGGAGTTTAGAGACGCTTTATCCGAAACAACCTGGGCCGCGGCCATAAACGAAACCCAGCCAGAAATCTCAGGAATCTACATGGCCTTTGAAGCCGACAAGCTCAGGATAGCGGCCACCGATCGCTATAGGCTTGCAGAGCGAACTGCACAGCTCCTGGAGCCGGCGACGAGTGCAAAAGAGGTAATCATCCCATCCCGGACCATAAACGAGTTAAACAAGATTTTAGGCACAGGCAAGGGTGAGGTTGGAATTTATTTTTCGGAATCACAAGTTTTGTTTAAATTCGACGAAACTGAGATTATCTCTCGGCTCATTGACGGGGCCTACCCGGATTACCGGGCGATTATCCCGAAAGAGTTTAAAACTCAAGCCACAGTGCCGCGGGAGGATTTGATCCATGCCTTAAAGGCGACAGCTTTGTTTGCGCCAGATACCAACAACATCCATCTGGAGGTTTCCGAAGATGGGGTAATTAAGGTCAGCGCCTCTTCGGCCGCGGCCGGAGAAAACGAGGCTTTGGTCAAAGGCAAGGTTTCTGGAATTGCCAACAATGCCATCTTTAACTTCCGCTATCTCCTAGACTGCTTAAATAATCTGACCGAAGCCAATGTTGTGCTCAAGATGATCTCGGATGCTTCGCCGGCGATGCTGGTTCCCGAGAAGCGCGACAACTATTTGTATATAGTCATGCCGATAAAGGTTTAGCTACTTTTTTCTAGAAAAAAGTAGCGCAAAAAAGTCGCGAGCTGGAAAAATTTGCCAGAATTCTTAGCTCGCTGCGGCGTGTTCGCAGAGTCTAATCGACGCTGCGAACGCTTACCCAGCCTTGCTCGCGTCGAATTCTGACCAAATGTTTTCCAATGCTCGCATGAGGCACAACAGGCTGCAGTTTGGTTCTTCCCTCTCCTCACGGGAGAGGGTGGCCGAAGGCCGGGTGAGGGGTTAGGGAAATTAACTTAACAAAAATATTACCAATCCATGTTGACTAAAGTTTCTTTGATTAATTTTCGAAACTACACAGAGGCGGGAGCGAACGTGGGCGCGGATCTGGTTTTGATTCTGGGACCAAATGCTTCTGGGAAAACTAATTTTTTGGAAAGCATTTATTACCTCTCCCGCCTAAAGTCGTTCCGAGCGCCCGATAATCTTCTTGTGAAATCGCAAGAAGATTATTTTAAAATTGAGGCAGTCTATGATTCCAGGAAACTTGAAATCATTACTCAGCTCATGCCGCGAGTGGCCAGGCAATATAAAATAGACGAACAAAAAATTCGCAAACTCAACTGGAAAACATTTTCGACAGTGCTATTTGTCCCACAGGACCTAAATATGTTTGACCTCGGGCCTTCCTTACGCCGGAAGTTTCTCAACCAGACCCTCTCCCAGATAAATATGGAATACGCGCTCGACATCGTAACACTAGAGCATGTCCTCAAGCAAAAATCCGCGCTCTTCGGACAAATTCTTGAGGGTCGTGCGCAACGGAGCGACCTCGAGATCTGGAACCAGGAACTGGCACGAGTTTCAATCAGCATCAACCGAGCGCGCAAACAATTTACTCAGTTTCTAAACAACAGCCTCAATCAGGTCTATGCGGATCTGTCTGATTTTCAAAGCCACCTCTTCATTGTTTATAAAGGGATCGAGGCTGAAACGACAGACGAGTTCCTGGAAAAATTAGCGAAATACCATGAAGCCGAAATCCGCTCTGGCCAGAATCTCTACGGGCCGCATCGCGACGACTTTATCGTAGAAAAAGATGGCAAAGAAAACATTTACAACTCATCCCGTGGGGAACTGCGGGCCCAAATACTAGCCCTCAAGCTCCTCCAGGCCAAGTACCTAGATGCACACAAGCATAAGACCATAATTTTACTTGATGACGTTTTCTCGGAGCTCGATGAAACCCGGCGCAGTAAACTTATTTCAAGTCTCTCAGGGCACCAGATATTTATCACCACGACCGAAGAGCATCATCTGCCGAAATTTGAGGGTGATATCAAGATCTTGAATATCGAAAGCGACCAAATCAAAACCGCCAAATAGTATGGCGGTTTTTTAACGCCTCAGACCCCGTCTGAGCCGTTGAATTATTGCTTCGGGAGCTGTTCGTAAAGGTCAAGGATGAGTTTCTGGACGTCGGCGGGACGGGATATGTGTGAGAACACAAAGCGCTCCTTCTCGGCCGCAGTCTGGATATAGACATCGCCGTAGTTAAACATGGTCGGGAGAAAACCCTTGACCTCGGTGGTAACATCTTCGATATGGGAGAGCTCAAGTTCGGAGACCGTGTGTTGGAGCAGGCCATTTTGGGTAATATCGACCACGCGCTGATTGGTGACGATCTGGACGTTGAGATAATAAATAACCCAAGCCAGGAATATCCCAAGCAGAAGGAAGATGAGGTATAAATCTTTTGCTAACCCAACCACGTTTCCGTAACGCGTGAGTAAATCCTTAGGCAAATAGGTGTTTAAAACATAACTTACAATGAAATAAATCGCCACAAACAATACTGCAAACAGCATCTGGCCTGCCAAAACTATCCAGTGCTGGCGGATAATTAAACAGACTTTCTCATTTTCTTGCTGGCCGGGGAAAATATATTTTCGTTGGAAGTAGGACATGGTTATAAAGACCTGAGATTAAAAAACGCGTCCAATAAGAGCGCTAGAGTTAAAACAATATAGGTTGCTGAGACAATCGCCCCAACGATTCTGGATTTACCAAAGTGAAGCAGGGAATAAATTGTGAGCGCGCTATAAAATATCACCAGGAGCAGGGCGATGAGAAATAAAACTAAAGAGATTGTGTTGACTGGGAGGTGGAAAGTAAGAGGCATTAGAGCAGGGTTTGATTTTCAAATTTTGGTTTGGGTCGTTTGAGATGATCGTAGGCGGCCGGAGTGGCCACGCGGCCTTTGGGGGTGCGGTTCAAAAGCCCCAGGCGCAGAAGGAATGGTTCGTAGATGTCTTCGATTGTTCCTGGGTCCTCGGAAGTGGCTGCGGCCAGGGAAGAAATTCCCACTGGGCCGCCGGCGAACTTGTCGATAAGGGTTTCCAAAATCATCCGGTCGGAGGAATCCAGCCCGAGCTGGTCGACTTCAAGCATGGCCAGAGCCGCGGCCGCCGCCTCGCGGTCGATATTGCCCGAACCTTTGACCTGGGCATAGTCACGGACGCGTTTAAGCAACCGGTTGGCGATACGCGGCGTGCGGCGCGACCGGGCGGCGATCTCTTTTTTTCCGTGATTGTCGATTTCGATTTTGAGAATTCTGGCGGCACGCTCCAAAATCTTTTCGATCTCATCTTCTTCGTAGAAATCCAAACGATAAGTCATACCAAACCGATCCCGGAGGGGTGCGGAAAGCAATCCGACCCGGGTCGTGGCGCCAATGAGGGTGAATTTTGGAAGATCAATGCGGACAGCTTTCGCCCCGGCGCCTTTGCCGAGGATGATATCAAGAGCGTAGTCTTCCATGGCCGGGTAGAGGATTTCTTCCACGACTTTGTTGAGTCTATGGATCTCGTCGATAAACAAAATATCGTTTTCCTGGAGATTGGTCAGCAGAGCAGCCAGGTCGCCGGCCTTCTCAATAGCTGGGCCCGAGGTGATTTTGATACTCGATCCGACCTCGCGCGCGATGATGTGCGCCAGAGTCGTTTTCCCCAATCCTGGCGGGCCATAAAGCAGGATATGTTCCAGGGCTTCCTTCCGGCCAGTGGCGGCATCGATGAGGATTTTGAGATTGGTTTTGATTTTACTCTGGCCGACGTAATCCACAAGTGCTTGCGGCCGGAGGGTCGCTTCAAATAACGTCTCCGATACATCGGCCTGAGGGCTGGCGAGATTGATTTCGTTGTCGTTGGTGGTAATCATAATTTAAGTTGTGGGTTGGGCTTTCGTAGTATCTGGTGTGGGCGTAGTCGAGGAATTGGCCGGGGTGCTTTCGGCTTGAGGATTGGGCGTTGAGGCCACTGTTGTCTGCTGTTTTTGGAACAAAGCCGGCGGTTGGTAAGTACTGTTGAAAGTCTGGGTTGTGGTTTCTCCGTTGAGAGTGACGTGCCGGGTCCAGGTCGCCTTCAGGGCGCCGTTGGTCTGCCGGTCGTATTGCACCGGACCTTCGAATGTCACTACGCGATCATCCTTGGTGCCATAGATATCGAAATAAAGTTTGGTGTGCGCCAAATCCATGTGGGTGTGAATGAGAACAGGGGTTTTGAGATTATTGATGTACTTCATGTCTTGGACGCCGGGGTAGATAGTGGCGTCGGTGCCCTGCGGAAAATAATAATGGACGGCAAAGGAATGATTGCGCCGGGCAGTAATCGGGAACCCGGCATTCATAGCGGCCCGAAACATCGTGCTTGAGACTTGGCACAAGCCCCCGCCAAATTCAGGAGTAACTCCGGTGGCTTTGATAACAAGCTCTGGCTTGAATCCGTGCTCAGCATCGACTTCGCCCAGGAATTTATTGAAGCTAAACTCTTCCCCTGGCTTGAGAATAAGGCCGTTGTATTTGCCGGAGCCGACCGTGACGTTCACAATTCGGTTTTTGGTCGAACCGGAGAAGTCCGATTCGCCGCGGGCGACAAGCTCATTGATTCCCATATCGTTCAATTCAGCAAGTTTTACGCTGGGCTCCGAAACCAAGACCGGGAGGTTGATCCCCGCGACTCCTTCGGATCCGAACATTTGGGCCAGCCAGTTTAAATCTATGGCCAGGCCATTTTGGTCGGGGATAAAGGTCGTCGCCCAGCCATCCTTGATCTCAAGCTGAGCGTTGACCACGGGCTGGGTTACTTCTTCGGTAATCGCTTGCAGAGAAGCTAAGGTTTGCGGGTCAAAAATTTTAACCGGCGATTCCAGAGATTTGCCGAGTAATATGTGGCGGCTGGCGCCTGCGATATCCGCCCCGTTGACATTGGAAGCTTGGAACTGAGTGGAAACTATGGGTGTGACAGTCCAAGACTTTTCACCGTAAATAATGGAAGCCGCAAACGCGACCTTCGCATAAAGTCCAATGCCCAAAAGACAAATTACAAACATAATTTGTTTAGGGGCCTTGCTATTTGGAATTGCGAGTTTCGAGAGTAACATGGCGTAAATTTTTTCCGCTCGGTTTGAGATTGATAATGAGGTCGCAAACTTGTGCAATTTTTGGAAACTTATCGACCCATTCTATGAGTACGATTCGGTTTTTGGATTTAAAGATTTCTTCAAAGCCGAGTGGTCGGAGTTGTTTTGAGTCAGAGAGCCGATAAAAATCATAATGATAAAGGGTCTGGTTTTTGAGCGGGTAGGTACTGCCGATAATGAAGGTTGGGCTTTTTATTTTTTTTATTCCCAAAAAAGACCCAAAATCCTTAGTAAATGTGGTTTTGCCCGCACCCAGCTCACCGACGAGCCCAATTACCACATCTTTGCCGGAATATTTTTTGGCCAGGCCTGATGCCAGTTTCTTCACCTGCGCTCGGTTCAGGTTTTTGAACTTTCTCATGCCTTTATATTAACATTTTCCGATTAATTGACAACCTGGCCTTGAATCATTATATTACTTAGATTTATGGCAAACGAAATTACCCCCCAAACAGTTAATCAATTGAACTCCGCCAATAACATATTGGTGGTGGTTTCCTCAGGCAGTGATCTCGACAGCATTGCCGCCGGATTGGCTTTGAAGGAGTTCCTCAAGAAATCAGGCAAGCAGTGCCGGGTGGTTTCGCCGACACCCTTGGTTGCCAAGCTCAATTTTCTGCCGACAGTGACTGAAATCTTGCACGAAGATCAGATCCGGAAAACTTCGGTTGTAGAAGTGACCTTGGCCCATACCGAGCTTGCGGAGGTCTCTTATCAAAAACAGGACCAGGTTCTGAAAATTTATCTGAGTCCCAAGTCTGGACAATTTGAAGCTCAGGACATCGCGGTTAAAACTTCGGTTTACCCTTTTGACCTTATCGTTAGCTTGGGCGTAAGCAACCTCGAATCCCTCGGGGAATTCTACTCCAAACACGCAGAGTTGTTTTTCCAAACGCCAATTATCAATATTGACTACAAATCGAGTAATGAAAATTATGGCCAGATCAACTGGGTCAACCTGATTCACTCGGCAGTCTCGGAGAGCACGTTTGATCTACTCGAGAACCTAGATCCTAATGGTATAGACGAAACCATCGCGACATTGTTGCTGGCCGGACTTATTTATCAGACCAATAGTTTTCAGACTCAGAAGACTTCGCCGCAAGTTTTCGTCAAAGCCTCAAAGCTTGTAAATTATGGCGCCAAACAGCAGGAAATAATCTCTCAGCTCTATCGGTCTAAGAGCTTTGGCCTTCTCCATTTGTGGGGCCGGGTTTTAGCGCGGCTCAAACAGGATCTGCAGAACCCGCTGGTTTATTCGGCTATCTCCCAGCAGGATATCGAACGCTCCAATGCCCAAAGTTCCGATGTTGATGAGATCATCTACGAAATGACGCAGCAGCTTTCGTTCGCCAAGCACTTTTTATTTTTCGTCGAGAAAGACGCCCAAAGCACAGGGGTTTATGCTGTGGCATCGAACCCCTTGGATCTATTTAGTCTTTTTGCGGCGTATCACCCGCAGTCACAGCCTCAGAATGTCGCGAAGTTTACCGTCCCAAAGCCTTTGGCAGCCGTCGAAAGTGAAATTGTTACCGCAGTCCGTCTGGAATTAGCTAAATACCAGGGATAATTGGTATAATGTAGGTAATGATAAATCCGATTGATCGCTCAACACGCTTAAAACAGGTTTATTCGGAACTTGATCGCAAATTCGAAGAAGAAGAAACTCAAAGAAAAGCCAAAAACCTTAAACTCGCATATATCAGTCTTTACGGGTTCCCGATTGATACGGCGGCTTTGAATTTGCTACCACTGGAACAGGCCCAGAATTTACACGCAGTTGTTTTTTATAAAGAAGGCCGAAATGTGAAAATCGGTGTCTGCGAGCCAGGGGACGGCATCGACCAAGTGGTCAAAGGACTCAAAGACCAAAGTTTTTTTGTGGAAGTTTACCTTATCTCGGAATCCAGTTACGAACATGCTTTGACTTTGTATTCCAAACTGGTCAAAATTGCCCCCAAGACTTCCGAACTCAAAATCGCGGCCAATCCCGGATACAAAATCGAGTCGCTGAAGGACCTCTCCGTGAAGCTTTCTGGGATTTCGGTGACGGAAATGATTGAGGTTCTGCTTTCTGACGCTTTGTCGGTAAATGCTTCTGACGTTCACATCGAGCCTGAGGCCAACGGCATAAAAATCCGCTTACGTCTGGACGGCGTCCTGCAGGATGCGGCCAATCTGAATCTCGAGGCGCACCATCAGTTGGTGTCCCGCATCAAAATTCTCTCCAAACTCAAACTCAATGTCACCTCACAGCCGCAGGACGGCAGTTTCAGCCTCAATGCCGGCAATCAGCATGTGGATGTCCGCGTCTCGGTGCTGCCGTCGGCCTTCGGCGAGTCCATAGTCATGCGTATCTTGCGGCAGGATAAGGGAGCTCTGAAATTTGAAGAGCTGGGGATTATCGGCTACGCGCAGGAACGACTGCTCAAAGAAATTCAGAAACCCAACGGCATGATTTTGACCACCGGTCCGACTGGGTCGGGCAAAACCACCACACTTTATGCGATTCTCAACAAGCTTAATGAGCCGGGGGTAAAAATTATTACGATTGAAGATCCGGTCGAATATAAAATCGATGGAATCACTCAAACTCCCGTCGGCGGCACCACTGGCCTGACCTTTGCCGATGCCCTGCGCTCGATTCTCCGCCAAGATCCGGATATAGTCATGGTCGGCGAAATGCGCGACCTCGAGACTGCCGAAACGGCATCCCAAGCCGCACTCACTGGTCACATTGTGCTCTCAACGCTCCATACCAACGATGCGGCTGGCGCTATTCCGCGTATGCTCGATCTGGGCGTAAAATCCTTTGTCTTGGCTCCGGCGATCAACGCCATCATCGCGCAAAGATTGGTGCGGAAGCTTTGCCCAGTCTGCAAAGTAACTTATGCCCCGGCTCCCCGGATTGTCGAGCACGTTCAAATGATTCTTCGGGCAATTCCGGCCTCGGCCAAGATCAAAGTTCCCAAGGACCTGAAATTCTACCATAGCCCTGGTTGTAAGGAGTGCAATGGCTTAGGCTACAAAGGCCGGATTGGTGTCTATGAGATTTTCACAGTCAACGATGCAATTGAAGCTTTGATTCATAAAGAAGCCACAACTTCGGAAATAAAGAAGCAGGCGGTCATCGACGGCATGATCACCATGGCGCAAGATGGGATGCTCAAGGCTCTCGAGGGGATCACGGATATCGAAGAAATCTTTCGAGTCACAGAAGAGTAATGAGGTAAGTCTCAAAGCTCAATAAACAAATCACAGTAAATTTAAAAGCCCCAATTTATAATTTGGCTATTGGAGCTTTTTTGTTGCTTTGTCTTTTGGGATTTGGAACTTTCCTAGATGCCTCCTTCTTGTAATCTGCCGAGGAAGCCCTGTTCTTCTGTCGCATCGACGTCTTTGGTTTCTGAATAAGCGAGTTTGTTGACCTTAGTCGCCGCAGTATTGAGAATCTCGTCGGTTTTCTCTTCTTCGCTAAGAGTTTTTTCCAGGATGCCGGCGATCTCTGAGAGATCGAGAACCTTGGCCCATTCCCTGGCGGTGCCGTACAAAGCCATTTCGTAGTGCTCTACTGATTGCGCCGATGAAATCAGGGCGGCGTCTAAAACATTTGGATCCTGAATATTCTCGATACACCATTCGGCATCAGAGATCATTCCCCGGATCGCATCTGAGGATTCGGCCATAGGCGAGATCTCCTGGGCCTTAAGGATTTCTTCAATTCGTGCCACATGAGTTTGAGTTTCTTCCAAATGACTCACGAACCCTTGCTTAAGCTCGGGATCAGTGGCGGCCTCGGCCATTTTGGGGAGGGCACTTACCAACTGTTGTTCGACATCGTACATTGCGAGGAGCTTTACGTGGAACAGCTCTTCAAATGTTTCTGGTGATTTTAATGACATATATTTCTCCTAGTTAATTCAATTATAGGTTAGACTTCCCCTAACTAAAACTCAATCGTAAAGTTAAACAAAATCCCTGTCGCCTAAACAACGGATTTTTGTTATAGTATGTCCAATTCGGATTGGAGGATTGAATGTTGAATACTTTGCAGGCTTTAAACGATGAAGCCTGGGCTGAGATTCGTGAAGAGATGGCTGTGCGCAAAACTTCGGAAGTCTTCGTACTGTTTCCAATGGGAAGTCAATTTGATCATCTCATCAAGCAGGGGATGGAGAATCTCGGAGTGTTTTGCCTGGTTGCGGATCCAAACTCTGTCACCGTTTCAGACCTGCGCCGGTTAAACCCTGTCGGGATCATTCTCTCCGGCGGTCCGGCTTCTGTTCATTCCGAACCGCCAAAGTTTGATTACGAAATTTTTAATCTCGGCATTCCGGTGCTTGGAATTTGTTTGGGTTTCCAGATGATCGCCAAGCACATAGGGTGCATCGTTGAGCCGGCGAGCAAGAGGGAGTTTGGTACTCACAGGTTGTCGCTCAAGTGCGGCAGTGCGTTGTTTCAGAATTGTCCGCCGCAATTCAATGTGGTGGAAAGCCATGGCGACAAGATTCTCCCGAGCTCGGATCTCACAGTGCTCGGATCGACGGACAACGCCGAGGTGGCCGCGGGTCAATCCAAACACCTCTGGGGTGTGCAGTTCCATCCCGAAGTTACTCACACTGAGCATGGCCTACAGATTTTTGAAAACTTCTGCGTCCATATCTGCGGAGCTTGTGATCGGTTCCCGGCTGAAGATATCGCCGGCCGGAAGATCGAAGAACTGGGGCGCAAGATCGGCCACAAGAAAGTGGCAATAGCCATATCGGCAGGGTCTGACTCGTCAACCGTGGCTTATCTGTTGAAAGAAGCCTTGGGTCCGCGGGCCAAGAATCAGCTTTTCGGAGTTTACCTCGTGGGGTCAGATAGGCCGGATGATAAACAGTATGCCCTCGAGTACTTCGGTAATCTTCCTTGGCTCGATTTCCGAGTTGTCGATGTTACGGCGCGGTTGCTTTCCGCGGTTGCCGGAATTACTTCCATGGGTGGTAAGCGCGATGCCATGGCGGATGGGGTCTATGGCCCGGCACTGAATGAATTTGTGCGAGATGTGCAAGCTGATTTCATTGTCCAAGGCACGCTCTACACCGATCTTTCAGAAAGTGGTTTGGGGTATGCCAGTGGCGCGCGCAAGGCTCGGATCAAACGGCACCACAATACTCACCTCAAGTTCCTGGTTCCGGAACTCATGCCTCTGGGCGACTGTGTCAAAGACAGCGGCCGCAATATCGGACGTGCTATCGGCGTTCCGGAAGAACTCCTGCGGCGCCATCCGTTCCCTGGTCCTGGCATGCTGCTGCGGATCGAAGGTGAGGTGAACGAAGAAACCTTGCGCTCGGCCAAAGCCTGTGATGGGATCTGGATAGATGAGATGCGCCAGTGGGAGCTTTACAATAGTGTCTGGCAAGCTGGGGCGGTGCGGACGCTTTCTGAAACAACTTGCACCAAAGGTGATGATGCCGCCATAGGGCAGGCCATTGCGCTCTGGGCCGTCTGGAGCGTCAACGGCTTTACGGCCGAAGCCGCCGAATTACCTTGGGATTTTCTTAAATATGTCGATCGGAGGATTCTCAACGAAGTAAAAGACGCGGGAGTCTGCGTTTACAAATTGTCAGGCAAACCGCCGACGACAATCGAATGGGGGTAGAGGAGTTCTGCCGAGGAGTAATTCTTCGGCAGATTTTTTATCGCCACATCGCCCATTTTTTGTTATGATTAGAACACTTTATGGCTGAATTTAAATCCAAATTACTGTTATTCGACGGGCACGCGCTCCTTTATAGGGCTTACCACGCCCTGCCTAATCTTTCCAATTCCCAGGGTTTTCCCACGGGAGCGATTTTTGGATTTTTTTCCATGTTCCTCAAAGCACTCGAGGATGTAAAGCCGACTCACACCCTGGTGACTTTTGACGTGAAGGGCCCGACCTTCCGCGACAAAATGGTGGGGGATTATAAGGCACACCGCAAGCCCACACCCGACGATTTAAATTTACAATTGCCCAAAGTCAAAGAAATTTTGGAAGCGCTAAACGTCCCGGTCTATGAGAAACCCGGCTTTGAAGCTGACGACCTCCTGGGAATTATCCCGCGTAAGAGCGGAAAAGATGTTTACAATATCATCGCCACGGGTGATATGGATCTTTTGCAGTTGATTAGCAAAAACACAGTGGTCTATAGGTTTAAGAAAGGCTTTTCGGACGTGATTGTATATAACGAAGAGCAAATGAAAAAAGAATTTGGACTCACTCCCAGCCAGTGGGTGGATCTTAAGGCTCTCAAGGGCGATGCTTCGGATAATATTCCGGGTGTGCCAGGAATCGGAGAGAAGACCGCGCTTGATTTGATCAAGAAATTTGGCACTCTTGATAATGTCTATAAAGAAGCGCATAAAAAAAATCCCGATCTCAAGCCGGCAATCACAGCCAAGCTCTTGGCCGGGGAGCACTATGCCTATTTGTCCAAAAAATTGGCGTTTATCGATCCAAGTTTCGATCTCGATGAATTTGATTTAGAAGCATGCTTGCTGGCTGATTATGACCAACAGAGAGCAATAGAACTGTTTACCGAATTGTCGATTAAATCACTCATCCCCAAAATGCCCAAGCTCTCGACTGTGGCCACCAAAAAATTGGTCGCATCGCAAAAACGCGATTTCACTATCGTCGATACCAAAGTCAAACTAACAACGCTTGCAAATTTGCTTAAAAAGCAAAGCGGATTTGCTATCGATACCCAGACAACCAAAGCTCTGCCGCTGAATGCCCAGCTGGTCGGGATCTCCTTTTGTATCAAAGAAGGCGAGTCTTATTATGTTCCGACTTTCCAGCACCCTGAACTGAAAGCCCTCGAGGAACTCAAGACTGTTTTGGAAGACAAGACGATCGATAAATACGGCCACAATCTCAAGGCAGACTACTTAGTCTTGAAGAAATACGGGATTAGTCTAGTACCCCTGGCTTTCGATACCCAGATCGCTGCCTATTTGGCCAACCCGGGACAAAGAACTTACGAGCTCGCATCATTGGGTATTTCGGAATTCAATCTCATCAAACAAGGGCTGGAGGATTTCTCGGGCAAACCCAAGTCCGATATTCCGTTTGATGAGTTGGAACTGGCGCACGCCGCCAATTATGCCTGTGAAGATGTTGATGTTACTTACCGCCTGCGCGCCAAACTCGAAAACGAACTCAAGGACAAGAAACTCTGGAAACTTTTTACCGAAATTGAGATGCCGTTAGTGCAAGTCTTGGCCTATATGGAAGAGTGGGGGGTGAAGCTCGACACCGATTGGCTAAATAAACTCTCTCGTGATGCCGAAAAACAGATCGCATCCTTAGAAAAGCAAATTTATAAATCTGCCGGAATGGAATTCAATATTTCCTCGCCCAAACAATTGGGCGAAATGTTGTTTGAGAAACTAAAAATCCAATCTCCGGACATCCGTAATAAGCGAGGAAAATCGGGTGCGCTTTCAACCGCGGCCAATGTCCTAGAGAGGTTGCGCGACCAGCATCCGATTATTGATCTCATATTCGAATACCGCGAACTGACCAAGCTCAAATCAACTTATCTCGATGCACTGCCGCTTTTGGTTTCGGCCGTGGACAAGCGCGTGCACACAACGTATACGCAAACCATTGCCGCTACAGGCAGGCTTTCGTCTTCGAATCCAAATTTGCAGAACATTCCCATTCGCACCGAACTGGGCCGGGAAGTTCGCAAAGGATTTATTGCAGAAATTGGGTTCAAACTCGTGTCTGTTGATTATTCGCAGATTGAATTGCGTATTGCCGCGTCGCTCTCTAATGATCCGGAGATGATTAAGATTTTTAAATCTTCGAAGGACTTTCATACCGCCACCGCCGCCCGGATCTTTAATGTCATGGAGTCGCAGGTCAATTCAGACCAACGCCGCGATGCTAAGACCATTAACTTCAGCGTCCTTTATGGCGTCTCGGCCTTCGGATTGTCCTCGAGGTCGGCCATGGGCCACGCCGAAGCCGCTGATTTTATCAAAAGATATTATCAGGTTTTTGCCGGACTCAAAAAATACATTGACCGGCAGATTGAAGAAGTCCATAAGAAGGAATATACGATCAATCTTCTGGGCCGGATTCGATACTATCCGGAAATTAACTCTCCGAATTTTGCCATCCGCGGCGCGGCCGAGCGGCAGGCTGTGAATGCGCCCATCCAATCCCTACAGGCGGACTTTATCAAAATCGCCATGAATAAAATCAAAAGCACTGTCGTCAATGAGGATTGCCGCATGCTCCTCCAGGTCCATGACGAGTTGGTGTTTGAGATCAAAGACGACAAATTACCTTACTATATTCCGCAAATCAAAGAAATTATGGAAGGAGTCTTTAAACTCAAAGTTCCCATCATCGCTGAAGCCAAAGTCGGAGACAATTGGAATGAGATGGAAAGGTATAAGCGATAAGCCGTGATGATTGCTGGCGCTTGAAGAATTCGTTTTAATCTATTAGAATAAGGACAATTTAACAATGTCCTTGAAACAAAAACTCTCGAAATTAGCAGGAGTGGTGCTGATAGTTTTTCTGACAATAATTGTTTTTGGTAATTGGCCAGTTCGTTTGCAGACTACCAAAGCCGCCGCTGTTATAGTCCAGCATCCCAGGAACGGCGCAAATGGCACAACTGTGCTGACTTTTACCTCGACCACTGCCGGGAATGAACTGTTGGTCTTTGCCTCGGTCGGGGCCTCGACGGTAAACGTCACCGTCACCGATAATATGAGTCAAACATGGAATCTGGTGACGAGCCAGGTTTGGAATACTAATTCCAAGATCCGCGCTTATCACGTTACTAATACGACTGCCGGTGTGACCACTGTTACAATCACTCCCGCCTCGGGAACACCGCCCATTGATGCCTGGGGACTCGAGATCTCTGGAACTTCAGGGCTTGATGTTTCCTGTGCCAATTTAAGCGCCAGCAGTAATCAGAGTACGTGCTCTCTCAATACCACGGCCACTGATGCAATGTTCGCGGTCAGCGCCTCAAGCGGTCTTCCGGGTTTCCCGACTGCCGGAGGGGGGTTTACGTATCAGGATAATGCCACCGGCGCTGCTTGGTACAGCGGCAGTGAATACCTATTGAATGCTGCTGCCGGATCCTACACTCCGACATTCAACTGGAGCGCAAGCAACGCATTGGGCATCGTGGGGGTGGCATTCACGGTAACATCAATAGACACCACGCCTCCATCGGTTCCCGCCGGATTTAGTGCCAACACCATATCCACCTCACAGATCAATCTTTCGTGGAATGCATCAACTGATAATGTTGGCGGCACTGGTTTGGCAGGATACCATCTTTATCTTTACAGCGGTGCAGGTGGGTGCACCCCCTCGACTCAAACAGCCGCTTGTTACCCGATCCTCACTACGACAACCAATAACAATTATTCACATACCGGTCTGACATCAGGCACGACTTATTATTACCGGATTTCAGCTTATGATAATACAGGCAACGAGTCAGCATGGACCGATCCTGCAGTGTCGGCCTCGACTTCCAATCCGAACCCTTCCCCAACCCCACCACCTCCACCTCCATCCGGTACCGTTGTGGCTTTCCCTGGAGCGGAAGGCGGCGGCGCAAATAGTGTCGGTGGCCGCGGGGGTACGGTCTGGGAGGTGACAAATGTCAACGATTCTGGTGCAGGATCACTCCGCGCCTGTATTGATGCTTCAGGGCCGCGCACCTGCGTATTCCGTACAGGTGGCACGATTTCTCTATTAAGTTCTCTTACTATCTATAATCCCTACATTACAATTGCCGGACAGACGGCTCCGGGCGGCGGTATTCAACTGACTGGCCCAAGCGGTGCGCAAGCCGCTGGCAACCCTTCGCTGGTGGTCAAAACTCACAATGTCGTGATTCGTTACCTTCGTGTCCGGCGCGGTCACAATGCCGGCGAGATTTGTAATCAAAATCCATGGAGCTGCGGCATGAGCCTCGAAATCCTTGCCAACCAAGCCTCAGATAATGCCTATAACATTGTCTTTGATCACGATTCCGTGGAGTGGTCTAACTATGATGCGCTCGGTATTGTCGGCCACCCCAGTGCCGGGACTGTCCCACGTTCAATTACCGTGTCTAATTCGTTCATTGGCGAGGAATTCGGAGGCGCCGGGCAAACTACGGCCGCGGTCGTTGGCGGATACTCTGGCTTGGGTAATGCCTATTTAGATCTGGAAACGGATATTGACCTTCATCACAATCTTTTTATGGGCTCAAGCCATCGACTGCCGCTTATGACGGTGAAATCGGGACGACTAGTCAATAACATTGTCTATAGCTGGACTTTTTACCCCATGCGGAGCAAGGGGTGGCGTGATTTCATCGGCAATTACTTCAAATACCGTTCAGGGCAAAGCTTTGTCTCACACGAAATCCAAGCTTGGACCACCAATGACGGCAACGACACCACCTTTGCTCCGTCCTTTTACCTTTCCGGCAATGCCGGCCCGAGTGATCCTGCGGGTACAAACAACTGGAGCATGACTGGCCTTTCGGTCAATCAGAGCGGCAGCGAAGCTTCGAGCCCGCTTTCAACAACTTACCAGCGCGGTTCACCTATTCCCACACCTGCCGGATATATTCCGATAACAGCCGAACCGGTTTCGAATATTTCTCAAGCTAACGGATCAATTTTGGGGACAACCAGAACGGCTCCTTATAATGGGGCAGGGGCCTCGCGCCGACTTGATTGCTCGGGGAATTGGGTCGACGCCCGGGATTCTGTAGACAGTCGGATAGCTAATGCAGTGGCCAATGGCACGACACTTTTTGGGTCCTACGATTACAGCTCTATTTCGAATTCGCCGGTAAGTCAGGCTAATCTTGGCGGTTGGCCGACACTGGCCACAGGCACGGCCTGTACCGATACCGATCATGACGGTATGCCCGATTCCTGGGAAGCGGTTAATAGTCTAAATTCCAACAATGCCGCGGATGGCCCCCTGACCGCGGCCAATGGCTACACGAACCTGGAGAATTATTTGAATGGAGTGAGTCTTGGCTCTTCACAGGATACGACGCCTCCTTCGGTTCCTGCTGGACTGGCCGCATCAGTAATTTCTGCGTCCCAGATTAACCTGTCTTGGAGTACTTCCACTGACAATGTTGGCGTGACCGGGTATCGAGTCTATCGCGGTGGAATCCAAATTGCTGCGCCGACCACGACTTCTTATTCCGACACCGGTCTGACTGCCTCTACGCTTTATTCTTACACCGTGGCCGCAGTTGATGCGGCAGGCAATGTTTCATCCCCGTCATCCTCCGTGTCTGCCACAACTCAAGGGACCCCAGTTGTCGGAGATATCAATTCCGACCATATAGTTAATTCGGTTGACTACTCGATACTCAATAGTAAATGGTTTACCAATGATGCCGCGTCTGATCTCAATGATGACGGTATAGTTAACGCCATAGACTTCTCGATTCTCAATGCCAATTGGTTTAAGACTTGGTAAGGTAGTCACGCGAGACATTTCACATAACAAAAAACCGCCTCAATGGCGGTTTTTAATTTATTTTGAGGATTTGGCAACCATGGCGGCAAGTCTTGATTTCTTTCTTGAGGCATTATTCTTGTGAATGACGTTTTTCTTGGCGGCTTTATCGAGGGCTGAGAAGGCGGCGGATAGAGCCTTGCTTATGTCTTCCTTTTTCCCGGCGGTCATAGCTTTGCGGACACCCTTACTCGTTTTGCGGACAGACTCGAGAACCTTGAGGTTGATGGCGCGGCGCTTGATATTCTGCCGCATGGCCTTGATGGCCGACTTAGTATTAGGCATAGGTATGAATTAGGAATAATGAATTATGAATTAGGACGACCGATCCGCCTTATGCTGCGACACGAGCCTTTAGCGGTCAGGTACTGATTAGCCCCAAGAGTTTAACAGAAAATTTGAATGAGATCAACTGCCTTCGGGAACCATTGCGAGGAGCTGTTTAAGCTCAATCTTTGGAGCGACGAAGCAATCTTCAACAAGATCGCTGCGCGCCTACTAGCCAAAGGCTTAGATAAACGGCACTCGCGGCGGGCTCATATTGTTGGTCAACTAAACTTATGTTTCTTCATGCGGGTTTTGGCGCGGATGGTAGAGATTTGGTCGCGAAGCTCGGCGGCTTTTTCAAAATCCAGATTTCTTGAAGCCATGTCCATTTGATCTCGCAGTTCCTCAATAGCATAAGCAACATCCTGTTTCGTCATTTTGCTTAAATCCATCTTGCTCAAATCCTGCTTTTCTTCTTCGGCTTTTTTGCCGGCAAGTCTCGTTTCTTTGATTTGCTTAATAATTGTTTGCGGTGTAATGCCATGCTCCTTGTTGTAGTCTTCTTGGATTTTACGCCGGCGGATGACTTCATCCATGGCTCTCTGCATAGAGCCGGTGATACGGTCGGCATACATGATGACGTGGCCTTCCACGTGGCGTGCGGCGCGACCCATGGTCTGCACAAGCGATGTCTCGCTACGCAGAAACCCTTCTTTGTCTGCATCCAATATCGCCACGAGGGAGACTTCGGGGAGGTCCAAGCCCTCCCGCAAGAGGTTGATTCCGACCACGACGTCGTAAACGCCGAGACGCAAGTCGCGTAAAATCTCGAGACGCTTGAGCGTGTCTATTTCCGAGTGGAGGTAGTGCACGCGGATGCGGTATTCAGTGAGGTAGTTGGATAATTCCTCAGCCATGTTTTTGGTTAGGGTCGTAACCAGCACCCGCTGTTTGTTTTTGACTCTGGATTGGATCTCGGCCATGAGATCGTCGACCTGGTTTTTGGTTGGGCGAATTTCAATTTCGGGATCAAGCAGACCCGTGGGGCGGATGAGCTGTTCTGCCACTTGGTTTGAGACTGTCAGTTCGCGGTCTTTGTTCGGGGTGGCCGAGACAAAAATCGTCTGGTCGATTCTTTTTTCGAATTCTTCAAACTTCAGCGGACGGTTATCCATGGCGGAAGGCAGGCGGAAGCTGTAATTAACCAAGGTTTCCTTGCGGGATTTGTCCCCGAAGTACATGCCGGAAATTTGGGGGAGCGTGATGTGGGATTCGTCGATAAAGAGCAGGAAATCATCCGGGAAATAATCGAGCAGGGTGCTGGGTGGGTCGCCGGCCTTGCGGAAGTCGAGGTGTCTGGAGTAGTTTTCGATACCGTTGACAAAACCTGTCTCAAGCATCATCTCAATGTCGAAATTGGTGCGCTGTTCGATGCGCTGAGCCTCGATTTCTTTGCCTTGGGATTTGAAAAATTTGATTTGTTCCGCGAGTTCGGCGCGGATATTGGCAATGGCGGCAACCATCTTCTCCCGCGGCGTGACGAAATGTTTGGCCGGAAAGATTGTGACCTCGGTCCGGTCGCCGTAATCAAGGCCAGTGAGCGGATCGTGCTCGGAAATTTTCTCGACTTCGTCGCCAAAAAAGTTAATGCGCAGGATTTTGTCGGCCGAAGCCGGGATGATTTCGACAGTATCGCCGCGGACGCGGAAATTGCCGCGTTCAAGCCGGATATCGTTGCGCATAAACTGTAAATCTGTGAGGCGGCGCAGGAGTTTGTCGCGCTTGATGGATTCCCCGACTTTGATCGGGACAGATAGTTCTAAATAATTGCCAGGATTACCCAGACCGTAAATGCAGGAAACCGAAGCGACGATGAGGACGTCGGATCGTGACAGCAAGCTTTGCGTGGCGGCGTTGCGGAGCTTGTCTATCTCTTCGTTGATCTGGGTTTCCTTCTCGATGTAGGTATCTGAGCGAGGGATATAGGCCTCAGGCTGATAGTAATCATAGTAGGAGACGAAATAATGCACGGCATTGTCCGGAAAAAAATCTTGGAATTCGCTGGCAAGCTGAGCGGCCAAAGTTTTGTTGTGCGAAATTACGAGCGTCGGCCTCTGAATCTTTTCAATGACATTGGCCATAGTAAAAGTCTTACCCGAGCCGGTCACGCCCAAAAGCGTTTGGTAGCGGTATTTTTTCTTGAGTCCTTGGATCAGTTTAGTAATCGCATGGGGCTGATCTCCGGACGGCTGAAATGGTGAGACAAGTTTAAATGGCATATCAAATTGTATTGTAACAGAAATTTCCGGGCTTTGTATAGAGTTTTAGCATAGGATATAATCTGTCTATGATCGGTTCAATCACAGGGAAAATTCAGCACAAAGGGACAGGGTTTCTTATAGTCGAGGCCAATGGCGTCGGCTATAAGGTTTTTGTTACTCCGCCCCAGCATTTCGAATCCAAAGTTGGAGATGAGGCCAGTTTCGTGATCCTGACCTATGTCCGCGAGGATCAGATAAGCCTTTATGGTTTCGCAACTCTGGCCGAATTGGAATTTTTTGAACAGCTTCTCACAGTCTCAGGCGTCGGACCAAAGTCTGCGCTCGGGATCATGTCCATCTCAAGCCTTGAGATGATCAAATCGGCCATTGCTTCGGGCGACGTGGCGGTGTTTACCAAAGTCTCGGGCATTGGCAAAAAGACGGCCGAGCGAGTGATTGTCGAATTGCGAGAGAAGCTCAAGAGTCAGGGCGCAGGCACACCTATGGCCTCGGAGCATTCCGATGCCCTTGAGGCCCTCATGTCTTTGGGTTACAAGGAACAGCAGGCCCGCGAGGCGCTCAAGGATGTCCCTGAGGGTAAAACAATTCAAGACAAGATCAAGCTGGCCCTGAAGGCACTACAAAAGTAAGCAGTAATCAGAAAACAGTGACAATGTAGCGCGCCCATTCATGGGCTCGAGCAAACACGAGAATGAAGCAGAATTTTAGAAAATCAATTAGATTGAGAGGGTTCGACTATAAAGCCGACGGTTATTACTTTGTAACAATTATTACTAAGGGCAGGGCAAATTTACTGGCTGGTAAAGAAAATATAGTAGAGAATGAGCTTTCGGATTTAATTAATAAAACAGTCGGCCTAACTCTGGATTATAAAGTCATAATGCCGAACCATTTACACCTAATTTTTATATTAGAAAAAAGCGAATTAGGACTGGGTGAGATTGTACGGCGATTGAAAGCAAAAGTAACGCGGAAAATCGGTGGCGAATTGTGGCAGGCAAATTATTTTGAGCATATAATCCGAAACGAAAAAGCCTTAAACACGATACGTGAATATATAATAAATAATCCATTAGCCGAAACCTTGAAGCTAAACCCCTTGAGCCGATAAATCGGCACGCTACGAGCACGCTACGAGATATTTTAATCTTAATTTATGCTTTCAAATTTTTCCAAACAAGAATGGGATAAGAAAGTTATCGAGCTCAATGGCTCGATTTTGCAGTCATGGGACTGGGGTGAATTCCAAAATGCCCACGGACTCAAAGTTCACAGACTTATGGACTCAGAATTTGCGGCGCAAGTTCTAGAAACTCCGTTGATTAGTTCCAAAAAATATCTTTATGTTCCGCGCGGGCCGTTGGGGAATCTTGATCTCGCCATGGCCGATTTGAAAGCGCTCGCGACTAAAGATCGCGACGTCGTTTTTGCGCGCATCGAGCCTTCGGTTGCAGTAAATTTACCAAAAGCCGCCAAAGAAACTCAGCCGACACATAATTGGCTGGTGGATTTGGAGCCCTCAGAACCCGAAATTCTAACATCCATGAAACCCAAGACGCGGTACAACATAAATTTGGCAAGCCGCAAGGGAGTGGTCATCGGTGAGGGCGGGGCGGGCGACCTAATTGATGTTTACAAACTTTTGCTTGAGACAGCTGGCCGCAATAATTTTCGTCTGCATCCTCAGAATTATTATGTGCAGATGCGCGAAAATTTAAGCCGTGATAATTTAAGAATTTTAATTGCCGAATACGCAGGCAAACCTTTGGCGACCATGTTTCTGACCATGTTTGGCACAACTGCGACCTATCTACACGGAGGATCGTCACAGGCAATGAAGGATGTGATGGCGCCTTATCTCTTGCATTGGGAAGCCATGAAGCTCGCCAAGAAAATGGGGTACAAATATTATGATTTGGGCGGGATCGCGCCGAATGACGCCAATCCTGAACATGCCTGGAGCGGGATTTCGCGGTTCAAGAAATCTTTTGGCGGATTCGAACTGGTCTATCCGGGCAGTTTTGAAATGATTTTTTCTCCACTCTGGTATAATGTATACACAAACGCTCGCAAATTAAGAAACATAATCAGAAAGTAGCAGAATGCAATACAAAATCGCGGTTTCGGGTTCGGCTCTCAACAATTGCGCGCCGGGCGCATTTAAAAAAGCTTACGAAGTTGGCCGGCAAATAGCTTTGCAAAAGGCAGTACTTCTTACCGGGGCGACAATCGGGGTTCCGGAGTGGGCCACACGCGGCGCCAAAGCTGGCCGCGGCCTGTCCATCGGGTTGTCACCGGCGGCCTCGAGGCTCGCCCACGTCAAAACATACAAACTCCCGACCAAATACATGGACCTCATTATTTACACAGGGTTTGATTACTCCGGCCGCAACATGCTTATGACTAAATCAGCTGACGGCGTTATCATGATTTGCGGTCGCATCGGAACACTCAATGAATTTACTACGGCTTTCGAAGATAAACGGGTGATCGGAGTACTCACAGAGACCGGCGGGGAAGAGCAGGAAATCAAGACGATTCTCAAAATTGGCAAGCGGGGACAGAAGCGGGTAATTTTTGATTCCGATCCGAAACGGCTCGTGAGTAAGGTTATCAAAATGATCCGAGCCAATGAGCGCATTAAACACATTCAGTACAAGGAAAGCAATTGACCCTGCTATATATAGACACAACTGATAACAAGACAGCGGAGGCTGTTTTGGTTTCCGGCCAAAACACTATTTCCGAGAAGTTTTCTGAGATGCCGCACGCCGAAGACTTTGCCGCCGCTCTAAAAAAGTTCTTAGCTTCTAAAAAGCTTAAGCTCAAAGATCTTGACCGAATTGCGGTCAGGGTTGGCCCGGGCTTTTTTAGCCGCGTGCGCACCGGTGTCGTCGCGGCCAATGCTTTAGCCTACGGTTTGAATATTCCGGTGGTGCCGGTACGTGGCAGGGTTGATTATAAGAAAATCCAAAATAGTAAGGGTCAGCGCATGGCCGCGCCGTTTTATGGAGCCAAACCGCATATAACTAAATCCAAAAAACGATGAGCTCAAATTTACGATCGTATTTTGAAGTCTTGAAGAATCTGAACTTTACCAAACTTTGGATTTCACAGATTACCTCCCAGCTAACCAACTATCTCCTGAGTTTTGCGGTCATTCTCAAAGTCTTTGCCCTGACCAAATCTTCAGTGTCAGTAGGAATCCTGGTTTTTTCGTTTGGGCTAGCCACGGTTTTTTTTGGAGCTTTAGCTGGAGTCTACGCCGACCGCTTCGACCGCAAGTGGCTGCTCACCATAATCAATTTTTTGCAGGCGATAGCCGTGGCTTTCTATATACCCTTTATCGATAACTTCTGGGGATTGGTCGTCATTACCTTTATCTATTCGTCTCTCAATCAGTTCTATCTTCCGGCGGAAGCGCCTTCTATCCCGAATTTAGTTGAGAAAAAAGACCTACTGGTCGCCAATAGCTATTTTTCGTTTACTGGCAGTTTCTCTCTGATTGTCGGTTTCGCCATCGCCGGACCTTTGGTTTCGGCGTTTGGGCCGACGTCGCCGTTTATTGCGGGGTTTTTCCTCCTACTTATTGCAACTTTGGCGACTTTGCTTTTGCCTAACCTCAAGGCCGAGGATGGGGGATCTAAGCATCTCCTCGAAAATGTTTGGACTGAGTTCAAAGTCGGGGTCGAGCATTTTTGGAATAATGAAAAACTCCACTTTCCTTTATTGTCCTTGCTGTCGATTCAGCTTATCAATGGTATGCTGATTACCATTGCCCCGGCCTTTATTGTCAAAATGTTAGGAATTGAGTTAGAAAAGGGCTCATTCCTGGCAATCCTCCCGCTCGGGCTTGGGGTTTTGGCTGGCGCCTTGCTCCTCGGAGTCGAAGATCACCGATTTACTCGGGTCCAGCTTATCAACCTGGGCTTCTACGGCATGGGCACGACCATATTCTTGCTTTCGTTTATAAACAATATTCCGTACCCATTGTTCTATTATGCTCTTATCGCTCTTGGGGCCGGCTACTTCAATGCTCATATCTTTGCCCCGAGCCATTCGATTCTGCAGACTTATGCGGATTCCGAGATGCGGGGGAGAGTATACGGCTCGCTGTTTGTCCTCCAACAGGCGGCGGCGACTTTGCCCACGATTTTGGTTGGGTTTTTTGCCGACATCCTGCCGCTTTCGGCCGTCATCGGGAGCATGGGCATACTTTTGTTGGTGCTCGGGGCTTCACTCAGGCCCTTCCGGCGGCACCACTTGACATAAAATTTACCTCACGCTTGACAAAGTCTAGAATTCGAGTAAGATAGAGATGTGATTAAGACAACTTCATAAGTAGATAGCCTCCAGCGGCTCTTTTTGTATTTGACAAAAAGAGACATTATTTTATGCCCCAAAAAAATAATTTGGCTAATTTAAGCCTAAATTTGACCGTTCCGTCTCGCCATCGGGGAGACAGAAAATACTTCACCGGCTTTTCCGAAGTTATGGAAATGCCAAACCTTATCGAAGCCCAATTGAGATCGTATAAGTGGTTTTTAGATAAAGGATTGGCCGAGCTGTTTGCAGAAATAAACTCCATCAAAGATTTTACCGGAAAAAACTTGGAGCTGTTTTTTGGCGACTATTATCTCGACAAACCCAAGTACGATGAAAAAACGGCCAAGGAAAGAAATACCACTTTCGAGGCGCCGCTTTATGTCTCGGTGAAGCTGGTCAATAAAGTAACAGGCAAAACGAAAACCCAAGATGTCTACTTGGGTGATTTTCCTTTGATGACGCCTCGCGGAACTTTTGTCATCAACGGTGTGGAGCGCGTCGTCGTCTCCCAACTTGTAAAATCCCCGGGCGTGTTTTTTACTGGCGAGAATGCTCGCGGCCGCAACTGGTATGGCGCCAAAATTATTCCTAACCGCGGCGCTTGGCTTGAAGTTGACACCGATAACAACGGAGTATTAAGCGTAAAGATTGACCGCAAGCGCCGCATTCCGATTACAGCTCTGCTCCGCGTCTTTGGCTATACTTCCGATGAGGAAATTCTGGCTGCGTTTGCCGATATTGATACCAATCCTGATTTGCGCTACATGGAAACGACTTTAGAAAAGGATCCCTCCAAGAGCGCTGATGACGGTTTTAAAGAAGTTTATAAACGTATCCGTCCGGGCGACCTTGCCACCGTCGATAACGCCCGCTCTCTTATTGAAGCCATGTTTTTCCATGCCGACCGCTATGATTTGTCCGAAGTCGGCCGCTACAAACTCAATCAAAGACTGCACGTTACCGAACGTCAGGACAAGATCCTGACCAAAGCTGACCTGACTGATATTTTGCGTGAAATTATTCGACTGAATAATTCTCAAGAACAATGGGACGACATTGACCATCTCAGCAACCGCCGCGTCAAAGCGGTCGGGGAACTGATCCAGGCTAAATTCCGCGTGGGGTTGGCCCGTATGAGCCGTATCGCCAAAGACCGCATGTCATTGGCTGATATCGAAACGGTAACTCCGGCTCAGCTCATCCACGTCCGGCCGATTGTCGCCGTCATCCAAGAATTTTTCTCGTCTTCCCAGCTTTCACAGTTTATGGACCAGACCAATCCTTTGGCCGAACTTGAGCACAAGCGCAGATTGTCGGCACTCGGTCCCGGTGGGTTGTCTCGTGAACGCGCCGGATTTGAAGTTCGGGATGTTCACCGCAGTCATTATGGCCGTCTGTGCCCAATTACCACCCCTGAAGGTCCAAACATTGGGTTGGTCGCGCATTTGGCGAGCTTTGCCCGCATCAATGACTTCGGATTTATCGAAACTCCTTACCGCAAAGTCCTCAATTCTGTACCCAACGATGGCAAATCAGCCGACGGGCATATAGCTTTGTTTGATCTCAACGATGAATCCGGCAAAACTCTTGTCTCAGCCGGGGCCACGATTTATAAACAAGCGGCCGCTGCTTTGGCTGACAACAAGTCATTGACTCAAATCCGCATCAAACCGGTCGTGACCAATCAAATTGAATACCTCGATGCTTATGAAGAGCAGTTTACAATCATTGGCCAAGCCACAACTCGGATTGCGCCGGATGGCTACTTTGTTGATGAACGCACTTCGGTGCGCGTCCACGGCGAGCCTTCAATTGCCGAAACTTCTGAGATCAACTACCTGGAAGTCTCTCCGAAACAGATTATTTCTGTGACCACTTCGCTGATTCCGTTCTTAGAGCATGACGACGCCAACCGCGCCCTCATGGGTTCCAACATGCAACGTCAGGCCGTCTCATGCATCAAAC
>JAIFWV010000005.1 GCA_019659055.1 Candidatus Doudnabacteria bacterium | reverse complement strand
AGGAGATGGCGTAAGGATTATGAAAATTGGATAACGGAAACAGAAACGGCGTACGGAAATAGTCGGGGTGCGTAAATAAATCAATCAATATATGCAGGAGCCAACCGAGGGAGACCCACGGGAACCGGCGCAAGATGAGCCACGCAAGCAGTAGCCCGGCTGTCCAAATCACCAAGCTGTGCGTGTAATTATAAGAATTGAGGGCGTAACTATAGAGTGCGGTTGTAGAATCAGGCGGGCCAAACCGGACACTCGCCCGGCCGAGGATGAGGCCAAAAAAATATACCACAAAGATCGGAGTAAAAGAAATTAAGTCCGGCAAGATCCCAAACAAAATCCCCCAGAGCACAGTCTTTCGGTCGTTGCGCGTGGCTGGCAGTGATTTGTACATTATGTTGGTCCAAAGACCGTGGGCGAGGATATCCATAGATTAAGTTTAACATAGTAAATCACCAGCGTCTTTGCGAGGAGACCTGCGCGACAAGGAAATCTCCTAAGGCAGGGCGACGAAGCAATCTCTGTACTCGACACGGATGCAAAAAAACAGCCCGAAGGCTGTTTTTTTATGTGTTATTTAGACGGGGCGGCTATCGCCTGTTGGATGTCATTGATCCGCTTGTCGAGGTCTACGTTCGGACCGGTGATTTCGCGGACTTTTTTGTAGTACTCCAAGGCTTTTACTTTATCTTTGGATTCATAGATGAGACCAAGTGAGAACAGTGAATCAGCATGTTTGGGCTGGAGTTTCAGGACATCATTGAAGATTTTTTCAGCCGCGGCCGGGTCGCCGCTGTTGTATGTGATACGGCCCTGCTCAAACCGGATGTTGGGATTAAAAGGAAACATGGCCGAGGCTTTGTCCAAGACCGTCTTGGCGTCTGGTAATCTCTTCTCAGCCTCAAACACCCGGGCCTTGGCGATGTATGGATCAGGCAAGTCATTCTTCAATTCAATGGCTTTGTTCAGAGCGTCTTCGGCTTGCTTGAGGAGAGCGTTGTCTGTCTTGCTAAATTGCTTGAGGACAGCATCGCTCAAGCGGCCAGCACCAGCCGGGTTGAATCCGGCCTTAACCTCATCACCATCGCTGAAGCCATTGCCATTGGTGTCGGAATTATTTGGATCTGATTTGAGTTTGGCTTCGGAATCATCGGAAAGACCGTCCTGATCGGCATCGGCTCCGGTACCCAAAATACTTGGGTCTATGACGGTGGATTGATCCACATATGCGGCCGCAAGCTGAACATAGAGCGCCGGGTTGCGGTCGTCATGCTTGATAGCCTCAAGCCAAGCGTCGGACGCGGCTTTGGCAGTACCCTGCACACCCAACGGCCGGATAGCATTATAAATCTGGGCTCGGGCCGACCAGTTACTTGCTTTGCTTGGAGAGATTTCGGTCGCCTGTCGGCCTTGATCCACGGCGCCGGCAATCCAAGTGTTAATCTGCTGGATGTTTGGCTCCTTCTTGGCCGCTTCGATCGAGGACAGGAAAATCATGTTCTGGGCGTTGGCCAAATGGTAAACATCGCGGTAAGGATTGAGGCTTGCGGCTCGGGCAAAATTATTTTGCGCCCGGGTAAAATCTGGATCGGCTTGGTTTAAGATCTTGACTCCTGTGGTGTACGAGGCTTCGGCCACATAAACCGAGGCTTCAAAGAACGCTCCGACTAAGATAAGCGCCAACATCAGCAAGGATGCAAACATCCATGACAGTGCGGCTCGTGGTGAGGAAGAAAAATTCATATTGGCTTCTTCTTCCATGGCATGATTCCAGTGGACGATAGCCATAAACAGCGCAATCGAGAGCCAATAGAGGAAGTAGAAGGTCGTATTGAAGAAATAGAAGAAGTGAGTAATAAACAGTGCGGCCCAAATCATAAAGAATGCAAAGGCGTACATGCGGCCGGGGTGATTGACCTGGCGCAGGAGGAAAAAGATTCCATAAAGGAGGAATAGGATGCTTACAGCCTCGAAAGCCAGCAGGCCCAAGATGCCGGTTTCGATCAGGATGTTGGCAAATTCCGAAGATGCCCGATCAAAGTTCAGGCTCCAGATGACGGTCTTGTTGAGCTCAGAGGGCTTGATTTGGCCAAAAGCAATCCCAGTGGTACCTGGCCCCGATCCGAGTGCCGCAGGTTTGACTCCCCCCTTGAGTGAATTTGAAACCAAATTAAAGGTCGCTGAGTTGGAAAGCTGGATTTCAATCGGGAGATTTATGTTGACTATGTTTCTGGGATTTATAGAATTCGGCAAAACCTGCAAAGCGACAAAGAGTATGGCCGCCACCAGCACCAGCATGGGCTTCCAAAACCAATTCTGAGACTGCGAATGGCTCATGACCATGCCTAGCGCCATGAAGACGATCATAGAGAGTGCGAGCACGAGCCAGCCGATAAAGGCATTGAGCATAAACATCACTACCAAAGCCAGGACGGTGAGCACGCCCCAATAGGCCTGTTTTGCCATAGACGCTTGCGGGTGGGCCCACATTTGCCATTGGTAAACCAAAATTGCCAGAGCGCTAAAGATGCTCAAGGCGACCATACTCCCGACAGTATTGAAAGATCGTCCCAGCTCTCCAAACGGAAACCAATTGAACATGAGCAAGAGGCTCATGACCGAGACCAATCCCGAAGACAAGGTCAGTAAATCCAAAATCCGGTGAGTCACCTTTTGACTGCGGATATTATTTACTATCAAGAAATACATGAGGACTAGGGCCAGGACCGAAATAGCACTGCCGGAGAATCGTCCCCAATAGCCCAAGAAGGATGAGGCTTTATCAATCGAGAAAAAACTGGAAATCAAATAGACTGCCCCAAATCCGAGTACTGCAAAATCAAGAGGGGTCTTGACCCACGACACCGAGCGGGTGGTTAGAATTTTGATGACCCAGGCCACCAACATGAGAATCAGCCCGAGGATAATCAAATGCTGTTTGTTGAACTCTCGAGTTTCGGAAGTTATAGGCAAATAAAATAACGGGATCAATAACACCAAGGCCAACAAACAATAATTGATTAAACGACTAAAAAGCGAGGATACCGAGTGGGCCGAAGTACCACCAGCCTGATCCTCTCTGGCCGAATCATGGCTCGACCGGCCGATCTTGGGATTTAAAAAATCCATTGTTTTTGTTTCCTAATTACTTAGTTTTAGCTTCGCCTATTATACCAATTCCTTATGTTTTTGGCAATTTTTTTAGGAAGATTCTTGCTTAATTTTGATCATTACCCCATTGATGATCACCGTTCCGGTTCTGGTAACTCCAGTGGTGTTGTTGGTCGTGCCGACTTTGAGCACAGCCGTACCCATGCCATTTGCGGGCGTTACTGAGAGACCATTGAGGAGAATCCAGGGCTGGTCAGCGGTAGCAATCCAGGTACAGCTGGTGGAGGGCGCGGTGATAGTTACTTTCCAGCTCGAACTCGGACCTCCGGAATAAAGCGAGAGGATGCTTGGTGTCACGGTAACGCAACTGCCGGTGGGTGCCGGCGGTGGGGTTGGCGTGGGGGTAGGTGTCGGGGTCGGAGTGGGTGTAGAGCTCGGGATAGTGAAAGTAAATCGCAAACCGAGCGGCGAAGGTTTGGTGGTGTAGGTCGTATCCATACCGTAGGCAAAGACCGTGTGCGGCAGGCCGTCGCGGAAATTTGCGGGAACCACAAACTCAAAACCATGATTCCCCGTGATGCCAAAGGTCGTATTGACGTCATTGCGGAGAATAGCCGTGGGTTGGGATGAGACCTGGAAATTGTAGCTCGCGGACTGATCTATAAATATTTTCACTGTATTCGAAACCGAGGAGCTATCTGAGTCGTAAGTCCAGCCGAATAAGGTCACGCCGTCGGGTTTGAGGCCATCGAGGTTGCCTGCTGGCAGGTTGATCGACAAAGGCAACACCACCGCTGAAGGGACGTAAGACAACTCGGCCGTGATGCCGTTGTGGTCTGAGGACGCATAAGCTCCCGCCGGCACCACTCCAAACAAATTTGTCGC
This sequence comes from Candidatus Doudnabacteria bacterium, assembly GCA_019659055.1. Lineage (GTDB taxonomy): Bacteria > Patescibacteriota > Doudnabacteria > UBA920 > O2-02-FULL-48-8 > JAIFWV01. The sequence continues at coordinate 43,982 of JAIFWV010000005.1, read as the reverse complement.
CATCGGTGTGAGACCTTTGGACCAGACATAATCGATCCGCTTCCAAGCCGCGCCATTGGGCGAGCCGCAGCCGTTTTTGTTGAGAGTTCCAGTCATACCGAGAGCCGTGCCTTGAGTGGCCGCCCAGCTGTCTATGTAGCCAGCATTGCGGAATACCGGCAACGCCAATGAATCGGTGGGAGTCTCACAAGCAAAATCAACAGTTGGCTCCGCATCATAAATATTCAAATCGCCAGTGATAATGTGTTTGTCGGCATGAGGCTGAGTATTTATCCAAGCTAACATTTTTTCGACCTGAACTTTGGTATCGATATCTCCAACCGTGGCCCCGAGATGTGCGGCATAAATCCGTATGACAGCCATGCAGGCACTGTCGGTGCAGACATCCGCTCCCAAGATATATTTGGCTTCGCCTTCCCAAGAAACATTGGTCACGGCAAGCGTTCCAGAAATACCATAGCGGGCCACGAGAGCCGTGCCGTTATAGTCTCTTGAGGCATACCTCCAGCCCAAAACATTCTGGACGTTGGTTGGACTGCCGCACCCCCAGGCCTCGCCGAGGGCGAGTGCCAAAACCGAGGAATTAATCGGGTCATTGAGCTTTCTAAGTTCGGTCTGAGGAATACCATAACCCCAAGCGTTCATGGGAAGCGAGGCATTCGTGCAGTTTTGGACGCCGTCATTAAACGGGCAGACTCCCGAGGTTCCGCATCGGCCATCGCCGGAGCGGATGTTGTAGTTGGAAACTTTGAAATTGCCGGAAGTCGGAGTGGGCAGAGGCGGAGGAGTAGGCGTGGGGGTTGGAGTCGGCGTTGGAGGCGGTGTGATACCAGCGGAAGACCCCTGGGTCGCGGTCAACAGTGTCGTATCGCTTTTCAAAAGACCCGGAGCTCTGGTGAGATAAGTCGATGGGCTCAATACAATCTGGTCGATGGTAACTCCGTCTTCGCGCTGTTCTATGCGCAAAGTGTGGTTACCTGTAGTCGCAAATTTAATATTGCTCCCTAAGGCACCATAATTATTGTCATTCCACCCCCAGGCAGAAATCCCGGCTCCACTTCCCTCCTCCAAAAATCCAATGAGTGATGCAGTGGTGCCAATGCGGTAATCGGGCAATCCCGCATCGTTCAAAGAATCCGAAAACTGCATAAAAATGGAGTCATTGGTGTACGAATTATTTTGGGCTTTCATGCGCACCCAGAGGTGATAAAAAGTATCAGCAGCGGCTGTGAAGTTCAAATCGACATAATTGGTAGGGGCAGCCAAGGCATTGCTGGCTTTACTTTCCGCCAAATCTGGATTTGAGATGGCAAAACCACCAGCCGCTGTGGAATCGCTGTTGATAATAAATCTGGTCCCCGTAATGCTGCTCGATCCGCCGTCGGATGCGTGTAAAATAATATCTCCGGCATCGGCTTGTGCCTGGTTTACTCGAAAGTTTCCGCTTACTGCGGATAAAAAAATTAAGCTCACTAAAGCGCGGCTTAGTACTTGTTTCATTTTGCCCTGCATGAAAATTTTGTTTCTTGTTAATATTTTATTTTACCAAGTTTTCAACCAATTATTGTTGAGAAGGGAAAAATCCAAAGCATTGACCAAACCATCATGATTGAGATCAGACTGGGTATCTGAACTAAACCAATGCGAGTTGAGGATAGAATAATCGAGCGAATTTACGATATGGTCCATATTGATATCCCCATCTAAGCCCGCAGTTGGGGGCGGTGGAGTCGGTCCGGGGGTTATAGTCCCGAGTTTGACCCCCGAGGTCATACTATTGATACTCGTCACATCGGCTCCAACATCCTTGCCATCGCTTGCCGCGTGAGAGTAGATACTCGCTGAGGTAAGAGCATAATTATTGGCAGTCATATCCGTAAAGCCTACATCCGTCCAGGTCTTGGGAAAATAATTGCCGGGGTAATTAGTGTAATTGGCACTCCAGTCTCTGGTGTCGGTAGAAGAGCGCTGGCCCATAATGACATTTTTAGTCACCACTGCCCCCGGGAAATATGAAGCGATAGTCGGCTGGTCGAGTCCGCTTGTACCTGGTCCAAATATCCCGTAAGTATTATGGGCGGCAATGTTGTCTTTAAAAACAAATCCAGACTTGGTGAAAAACGTCGTCCCGCTATTTTTATCGACGCTGACCATAGTCCCCGACGCAAATCCTGTGTTATGGATAATTTGGATGTCATCCGGACCCGGTTCGTTGGCGCCGCTTGGCAAGTAAAATAAATAATCTGTGGCCTTGGTGCCGCTTGCAAGGTTCCTCCACTTTGTGCCGTCAAGGTCATACCAAAGATTGTTGTAGACCCGGATTCGAGCCGTACGGCCCGTGGATGCGGGATAATTATAATCGTTGGCCTGGAAAGACATCCCGCCGCCCGAATGCGCTATGATATTATTCGAAAACGTCACATCGGTCGGGGCACACCATGGACACCGGCCGTTCTGATTGGTGGTGTTAATAAGCACCGCTACACCCGGCTGAGCATCCGACCAGTTGTTTTCCATAACATTGCCGTCCACTATCACTCGCGCGGCGTTTTTGAGTTCAAAAAGATTCTTTACAGCCCAATGCTTGCCCGCATAAGTCGCACTACCCTCTCGCCACGACAGCGGTTTGTATAAATAATTCCCCCGGATCTCAATATCGGAAGCCGTCAGGTTCTGCACCCGCGGGTCATCACCCCCGAAGATTATATTCTCAGTCGAAGCTTCGAGATAATTATTAACAATTTTATAAGGGCCGGGGCCGTTGAAACTACCGATAGCCTGCGAGTCTTGGCCGACGACGTGAATATCTGAGATATAGGAATCAATAATCGCAGTATCCTTACTGTCGAGGCCCACGCCTCGTTTGGAGTCATACGAAGGATCACCGTGGATATAAACCCGGTCCAGCGTGATGTTATAAGCATAATTCGCCAAGACCGAGGTGTCGCAGACTTTATAGGGTTCGGTGACAGTGGCGCAGTAGCTATCCAGACTCCCGAGCTGGACAAAGACATTGGCGTCACTGCTTGGGACTGCTTCGCGGAATTCGATCCCGACCAATCGGTAGTTATGCGCCCGATCTTCCGTTTCCAAAGCGTTCTCATTGGACCCCGGAGCTTCAATTTTGGGCATAGCCGAAGCCTGGCTTGGCGAAATGCGGGTTCCAGGCTGAGAAATTCCAGAAAGATTTGAAGTCCGGATGACAATCCAGCCACTTCCCGTGGTTTTGTTTTTCAAAACTATAGGTCCCCGGACCTTGAGGCCGGCATCCACGACTATTTCGTCGCCTAAGGCGGCCTGGTCAATAGCTGTCTGCAAAGACGTGGTGCAGTTTGAGACACCACTACAGGAACTCTTGACGCTCCGCACCGTCCTTCCTGAAGCGAGAGCCGGGTATGTGGTATCTATATAGACTCGCGGCAGTTCCGGTGCGACTGCGGCCTTGCTTGGGACAACAAAAATCCTGCTGGCACCAAAAAAAAGCAAGCAGGTTAGGATTGCAACTATATATCTCCGGAAGTATCTAGTTGTCTTTTGCATTGTGTAATTTTATGCAGTGATTTTAGCAAATCAGGCCAGCAGTGTCAATCTTTTAGCGCGAGCAAAGAGATTGCATCCACAATTATGAGCCAATCAAACAAAGTTGTTGTGTGATTGGGAAAGAATTTTCAACACAATGTAAGTAGATTTTTTTTGGGCCCCAGCGCAAAATACAAAAGTATTAATCAAACGCCCGCGGGCGGGAAAAGGAGCATTTATGATGGCATGGTATGGTGATTCGGCAGGACATGCTGCTGCTGGCCGCAAAGGCGGCAAGGCGCAAGGCAAAAAAAACAACCCCGGAAATTTCGCAAACGATACTGAGAAAGCCCGCCGAGCCGGTAAAAAAGGCGGCTCGGCATCCGGAGGGAGAGAATAATTACTTCTCGGCAGACCTCAGGCTAGCTCGCTATGATTAGGTCCAGTAAGAGCCTGGGGTTTGCGTCTGAACTTTTGATCACCGCATCGGCTTCCAAAAGTTTTTTGAGGATAGTTTTGAGTTTTCCGAGATCTATAGCTCGGCTGTTTTTTATTGTAATAAAAACGCGGCCCGGACTCCAACCCAAGAAACTGGCAATCTGATTTTGATCCATATTCTGCTGCTTGAGGACACTAACCACCAAAAGCGACCGGACTTGTTCTGAGATAAGTCCCAGAAGCTTGATGCTAATGGATTTCTCATCGCCGCTGTCCTCGCTCATAAGATTTTCCAAAACCTCAAATGCCGCTTTTTTATTCTGGGCCACCACCGCATCAGATAGTGCAAAAACGTTTTCTGAAATCTTTGGGACAACCAGCTCCCTGACCTGATCAGCGGTTGGATGACTAGAAAAAGCCGCTAGCTTTTCGAGTTCCGAACGGATCTGCCACAAATCAAAAAACTCCTTACGATCGACGATGCGGCCGCCGATTTTCTTTTCTTCGTATAAATCCCGGCCGGATAGGACCGCTAATTTTTCAATAGCCTGGTTATCCAGGTCCAGTTTCAAAACTTGCGCCTGACGTTTTATCCAGGAATTCAGCTCCAGCCCGTGGGGCAGGATGAATTCAGTGACAGTCGCACTTTTGAGAAAATTTTTGGTAAATGCAAGCCTTTTATCGATATGATCTTGCCAAAAAACCAAAAAATAATCAGACGGAATATTCTGGATCAGTTTTTCTAAACTGCTGATCAATAGCTCTTGGCTGGCCTTAGCAGGTAGAAAATTTCGGGCAATGATCAATTTCTTGCTGGAAAACAAAGACGGACTCAAAGCTTCTTCCAGTTTTTTGGCCATATCGAGTTCGGACAGACCGTCTGAGGTGAGCGTTATAACGCCGGCTTGGGAAAACTTCTTTGTAAACTCCTCTTTCCAGAGATTAACTTTTTGGCGCAAACTAAAATCATCCTCGCCATAAAACAGAAAAACATTTTTGGAGGATGATTGATTAGGCATAATAAATTTGTAAAATTTTCTTGGTGGAGTGGCTCACGACTCGGTCACAACTCGCGCTAAAGCGCGGTCGCGACCCCGCCTCGCCGCCTGGAGCGGCGTTCCGGCATTCGAGTCCAGACAGAAGTCACGCCGTGACTTCTTCCACTTATATATTTTTCTTGGTGGAGTGGCTGGGACTCGAACCCAGAACCAATTGCTTAAGAGGCAACTGCTCTACCAGTTGAGCTACCACTCCTCGTCGCAGTTCACAGACACTTCGCGTCCGTTTGTAAATTCACGGCCGCTCCGGTCTTTTGACTGCTCCTCTCAAAATTAAAACGGGTAAGCAACCCCTGATCTCGTTTTAATTTTGTAATAAACCCTGGAACCTAGACCAATGCCGACAACTGCACAATTATATCATAGTTATCGTTTGGTTCAACCTTATTTTTCTTTTCAAACTTACATTTCATGCAGCGATGTACAATTACGTTTTCGCCGTTTTTCTGCTCAATCCCAACTGGCTCCATGAGGCCGCGGCAATCGTTACGTCTATCACCTGGGTTTATATCTACGTGCCTGCTCCAAAGACAGTTCGGACAATGGTTGGTAAAGCCATCTCCGTGAACTTTTTCGCCGCAATGGCCGCAGATAAAATCTTCTTTCCGTTTTTGAAATAATTTCATTCTTCTGGTGCGTCTGGAGGGAATCGAACCCCCATCACTAGTTCCGAAGACTAGTGCTCTATCCGTTGAGCTACAGACGCCTAATAACCCCGTTATTATACCCTTGAAAAGGATACTTTTCAATGCTAAGCTGGACTTATGAACAAGGATGATAAAATCCTAAATGTCGAAGAATTGGCCAAGTTTTTTGGCGTTTCCACCCAGACAATCTGGCGCTGGTGCAAAACCGGCAAAATCCCCGCTTTCAAAATCGGCTCACAATGGAAGATTCGGCAATCCGACCTCAATAAGATCATCAACCAAAAAGTCTCAAAACAAGGCAAACCAGCCAATCCCGCTCTATTCTAAAAAAACCCGCTTCAGATGAAGCGGGTTTTTTATTTGAACGGATTGGGATTGACCGGTGCCGAGAAGTCCGGAGCAAAAATTTTGAGTTGATGCAGATAGCTAATCATGGTTTTATAGGAGGCGTTATCGACCCGGACAATTTTATCATTATCTGGGGTCGGTTCGACTATGGTAAAGTTTTTATACAAATGATTGTACGCCAAGTAGCCCTCGACCAATAATACGATCAAAGTTATGAAAGTCAAGATACTGTTTAAGCGCGGCTTATAACTAGTTTGTAGTTTTAGTTGCATTTTTGGTTGTTGGTGTTGTTACTTCTTTTCTGGCATAAAATATTCCTTTGATGGTTCCGGAAATTTTCCCGGTATGCTCAAGGACTTGGGTCTGCGATGTCCCGGCGGCCGGCGTGATAGTCTGGGCCGAGAAGTGGAAAGACGAAAATTCGGTAAAGTGCGGGAGGTGCTCAAGATAAGAGAGCAGCCGAATCGTCCCGAGATAGTCATTTGAGAAGTTTAGCTCGTACGGGACGAGGGTAATATTGTTGAGTCCCCCAACCAAAGTCGGATCTTCTTTTTTTGCATTTTTGGTCGCCGGCTGGCCGGTAGCGGCGGCCAGAAACGGATCGTCTATACTCAGAACTTCTTCCCCGGTGCCGCTGTTTGCTACCGCGCTCTCCATTTCTTTGATGACTGTCACCAATTTTTCTTTGGGCAGGAACGCATCGAAGATCTCCTGCTTATCAACGGCTCGGTTGAGATCGGATTGGGCGGTTTGGTAGGCCCGGATCTGCTGTTCGAGGTTTGAGATCTCGGTCTTTTTGGCTACCAAATCTTTGTTTAGAGTATCAATCCGATTTAGGCTCGGCAAAATCAACACAAACGTGGCAGCTACAAGCAGAACCACTCCGAGAAAAACTATCAATACAATTCTTGTAAATGGAGTCAATTTCATTCGGTTTTTATAGTCTCAGGTTTTATGCTAAAGGTAAAAGTAAATTCGGTATCAGCAGCGGATTCCAGGTTATTCAAAGGAAAATTTATATTTTGGAAATAGCTCGATTTCGTGACATTACTCCAAAACGTAATTACGTCGTCTCGGTTGTCCGACACGCCTTCAACCACAAGCTTGCCGGAGGCCCGATCCACATCCAAAGTGTTTAAATGCATGCCGACTGGAGTGATGTTCCCAAGTTCCACCAAAGCCTTGGACCAATAATAATGCTGTTGGTTGGCGCTCTTGATGTTGCGAATTTGGGTATTGAGGTTTAGGACTTGTTTTTCCAGAGCTTGGTTATCGGAACTGCTCAATTGGCGCTGAAGCTCGCCGATTCGGGATTGGCTTTCGGTGATAGAGCCTTCGATATAAAACCTTACGGCCATTGTCATCAGGAAGAAAGCAGTAAGCGAGATAGCAATCACAATAAAAAATTTAACCAAGAGCTTGCTGGCCAGCAGCAGTCTCAGACCTTTCAGTTCGGATTGCGGTAGGAGGTTTGTAATTTTCATTAGGATGTCGCTCCTCTTAGAGCCAAGCCCGCGACCGTACAGTAGCTTAGCGCATCAATTTGACTTAAGGGCAGTTTGACTTTGGAAATATCGGCGATATTTATCCAAGGGTTGCCAAGGATGACTTCCCCACTGGACTTCTGACTACTGAGACTCATCCGGGCCGCAATATAATCAGCAATCCCGGGAAGCTTGGCCGAACCGCCGCTCAGAATAATTTTGGCAATACTGGTGTGCTTGGGCGAATGTTCCTCATGGAAGCGGGCCACGTTTTTTATTTCATTGACGATGTTATCCAAGAGCGGCAAAATCGCCTGCCTGATATTGCCTTTTTTTATGTCGGCGACCAACCCGCGCTCACGTTTGATGGTTTCCGCTTCAACCGGACTTATTTTAAGGTTGCGCGAGATGCTTTCGGTCAGGGAATTACCGGCAATTGGTATGCTCGAGGTGTATTGGACATTACCCTCCTCCACAATTATGAAACTGGTTTGCAGGCTTGAGATATCGGCAATGAGCGCGGTTGATTGATCATCTTGGGCCACCAGACTCCGGGCCATGGCTTGGGACTCGAGCTCAAATGCCACCGGGATCAGCCCGGCCTCTTTCAGGGTTGAAGCGTAAGAATTCACGTAATCCTTGGGGGTCGCGGTCACTAGCACTTCCATTCCCTCCGGTGTTTCGCGTAGTAACTGCCAATCCATATAAACCAACTCGAGCGGTACCGGGATGCTTTGCTCAATCTCAAAAGGAATGGCCCCGTCGAGTTCAGCCATTGGGATTTTGGGCATCTTGAGCACGCGGACAAAGGACTTGGATTCTGGAATCGAAGCCACGACATAGACCGTCCCGATGTGACTAGCGGCCTCTATTGCACTTTTGATGTTTTCAGCGAGTTTTTTCTCGTTGACGATCATATGATTGGCAATCACGCCGGGCAAAATAGGGACTTGCGACCACGCGATAGGAAAAAGGTTGGAACCATGCACCCCAAGTTCCATGACTTTGATGTCTGAATCCGAAACATCCAGACCAAATGCTTTGGTTTTTGAATCGTTATATAAACTGAACATTATTTGTGTTTCTGAGGTGTATTTTTACCCGTTTATTATACCATGCTTTGCAAATTATTGCAGAAGCTGCCAAGTCTGCTCTTTGACTTCCCACCCACCCGTGGGTCCGGTAGTAAATTCCGCGGAACTGTAGCCGGTGTCGTAGGTAACATTGGTCAGGTTATTTAAATGAAGCTTCCAGGCCGTGATTTCTTTAAGAGAGGCGTTGTTTACGACTTCTACCAAACCATCATTGGCATACAAAATCGCTCCCGCGACATTGTTGCCAACTGTAATGGCCACATTGCTGGTGCCGGACGTATTCCGTTCAGAGAGCATCATGACATAACTACCGGAGGTCCCCGAACCAAGGATCGTCGCTCCATTGTTGATGTTGATGTAGCCATTGGTGGTCGTACCTGCCGTACCGACTATAAATTCTCCGCTTAAGGGTCCAAAACTTGGATCCAACTGGATTTTTGAACCGTTACCCATTGTGAGATTCCCGGTCACCCAGATGGTCCCGGTCATATTCACGGTTCCGTTAATGATTAGATCCCCATTGACCTTGATCGGTCCCAAGTTTACCGTCCCACTGATCGTCTGCCCGGAAATCGTGCCACCGGAAGCACCCTCATTTTCCCAGTTCGTAACTTGGCTCGCAGAAATGGGCAATGTGGTGGTTGCGGGATCAGCTGGGACACTCGAGTTGGGTGTGGTAATCGCCCCGAGTACCGTACAGTTTGTGCGGGTATTATATGCCGCAGTGCCCGCCACCGAACAGCTTGGGCCGGCCAGGGAACTAACCGAGGCATTCCCCGTCACTTGTGTCGAAGTCAGAGTGGTGTGATTGGCGTTTTTGGTGACGCTCGAATTCTGGATGCTGTGAGACCTGGAATTCCCCTGTATGGTCAGATTTTGGATCGACCCGCTGGCGCCGGCGACAATTACATCTCCGGTAATCACCGAGCCATTGTTGCCGCCAACAATCGGGCCATTGGAAATAACATTTCCCGTAACCTGACTATTGTTGTCCATGACCAGCCCACCGCCACCGACCTGAACTCCATAGATAAAGCCGAAGTTCTTGGTGCCAATGACTGCCGTCACCTGAAGCCGCCGTTGCCCCACAGGAGAAGTCTGGTTAGGAACATAAGCGTTGACGTTTATAATGCGGGTAATATTGTTGAGATTGGTCATGGTCACGGTGTAAACACCATTGCCAAAGGAAGTATTGGTCTCACCCGTATATCCGGTTTGATGGTTGAGTTTCCAGATTGCCGTCTCCACTCCGGCCTCGGCGATATTCAAAGCCTGCTCCCGAGCCACTGCCTGCCGGCTGCTCCGGGCTTGGAGGAAGGTATAGCCAATCAGTGAGGCGATGAGACTCATGATGATGAGGACGAATACCAGCGCAATAATGATAATCGCTCCCTGCTGTTTTCTGCTTCTGTTCATATTTAGTAGGATCTTAATTTAGTTTTAGAACTGCCGGTGTAGGTGCGGGTCTGGATACTCGCCGATTCGGCACAAGTCAGCGATGTATCGACTTGTGTCACCGAAGTATAGTCGGCGTTGTTGTAAGTAAACGTCAGTGCGGTGACGTTGACGGCCACTACGCGAGTCGAGCTTGGGCGTGTGCTTGAGGCATCCGGGATGACCACCCGGGTGAGACTCCCGGAAGTCAAATAATAAACGACATGGTCATAGGTTCCCGAAATCAGGCGGCCGCTGGAGTTGACCGACCCAATTTCCAAGATCAGAGTCTGCGGTCCGGCGGTATAAGTCGAATAGCTGGCTAAAGTCCGATGGGCCTGCCGACCATAATTATCGATGTCATCCAGAGCAAACCGTACGGAGCTTGTGATATTTAACTGTGCAGTTTGCGTTCGGTATAACCGGTTCTGGGCCAAAAACATATCAAAGATGATAACTATCCCAAGCGAGAAAATAAACAGCACGACCAAAGTTTCGACTAAAGTAAATCCTCGCGAATAATTCTTTGGGGTCATGGGTTGATCCCCCCATTGCCAATCCGAGTCTGCAAAACCACCGACTTAGTATTGCTGTCGGTCCAGCTCACAGTCACAACCACGTCCTTAACTCCGGTCATAGCCCCGTTGTCAGTAATAGTATAACTCCCCGTTCCCAAAGGCAGACTGGTAAGCTCAGGATCGCTGATCGGAGTTGTGCCGTTGGTTATTGAGGCAAAGGGAATCGCGCGGATATCTTCCATTTGCTTATTGGCAATATGGTAAGCCCGGTCGGAATAATTGCTTTGCTTGATGAGTTTGATCGTGTTTAGCGCTGAGAGGTAAACCACAAACATGACGAAAATTAAAAACACGGCGACCATGATTTCAATCACGCTCATGCCTTCTTGCCCGGATTTTGATTTGGAAGTCAGCATTAGCCTATGTTCTGAGTGATTTGATAAATCGGGGTGATAAGTGATACCGCCAAAAATCCAACGACAATACCGATAATGACCATGAGGACCGGCTCCAAAATCGAAGACATGTTTTTCATCGTTTGGTCAACGTCGTTTTCATAAAAAAGTGCAACCTCGTTGAGCACGGTTTCGGTGGTCCCCGATTCTTCCCCGACTTGCATCATCTGCACCACCAGCGGCGGGAACAATTGCGGTTCTTTGGTGAAGCCTGTGGACAGAGCCGAGCCGATTTTGATTTTGGCCGCGGCATCGGCAATCACTTTCTGATAATAAATATTGCCGACAACGTGCGAAGAAATTTCCAGCGCATCTACAATCGGCATGCCCGATTTGAGGAGTGCCGAAAAGACGCTTATAAACCGCGCCAAATTAATTTTTTTCACAATCGGAGCAATTACCGGAACATAAAGGATGAGCTTATGGATAACAGTGTGACCGGAATCAGTTTTGCGCCAGTAAAGGAACCCAAAAATCGCGGCAAAAAAGCCGATCATGACCAGAATCCCATAGTGGGCAAAAATATTGACGATGGCAATAACAATCCGGGTCGTAATCGGCAGTTTGATGTTGAATTCCACGAAGGTTGCCGTCAGTTTCGGCAAGACAAACGTAAACATGGCAAACCCGACTAAGGCCAAGACCACCAAGACGACCAACGGATACATCATCGCACCTCGGGCTTTAGAGACCAAGTCATAGTCTTTCTTCAATTGGACGGCCAAGTACGACAGTGATTGATCCAAATTACCGGAAACCTCGCCGACACGGACCATGCTCACGAAAATCGGGGAAAAAACTTTGGGAAATTTAGTCAGCGCGTCGGCCAGCGACGTGCCGGACTCGACTTGCTGGTGGACATTGGCAATAATTTTGGCGAGCCGGGCATTGGTGGTCTGCTCGACCAAAATTTTGAGTGCGCGCGACACCGGCAAACCGGATTTGATCATGACGGAAAGATTATTGATAAAGGTGATATTATCAATCATCTTGATTTTCGTCAGCGATTCCGTAATCGAAGAAAAATTAAGCGTCGGCCGAACCGGGGCAATCGAGGTCGGCATCAAGCCTTTGGCACGCAAGGCCTCGGCCGCGGCTTTGGAATTGACCGCGACCAAAACGTCTCGTTCCATTTCTCCATTTTTAGTGCGGGCGGAATATGAAAATTCAGGCATGGTTTACAAAGTCCCAAAATTCAAGACCCAAAATTCAAATGTTTGAACTTTTGGTGTTTGAAAATTATTTGAAATTTGAATCTTGAACATTGAAATTTATTCCTTAGAGACTCTCAGTACTTCTTCGATAGTCGTGGCCCCTTTGAGGCATTTGATAAATCCGTCCTGCCACATAAGGATCATCCCCTCCTCCACAGCTTTTTCCTGGAGCTGAGAAGTCGGAGCGTGTTTCAAAATTAGTTCCTGAATAGTCGTGGTAACTTCCAAGACTTCGTAGATACCTTTGCGTCCTTTGTAGCCGGTGTGACTGCATTTCTCACAGCCCTTGCCGCGGAAAAATCCCAATTCGGTCAGGCTCGTAATTTTCTTGTCGATTATCTGCTCGCGTTTGAGAACTTCAAGCAAGTTGGGCAAATTGAAATCCCGCTTGAGGCTGTCTTCGGTTTCCTTGTCGATCTTGTATTCTTCTTTGCAGTCTGGGCAGATCTGGCGCGTGAGGCGCTGGCCGACGACGACGTTGAGAGTCGAGGCGATCAAATACGGCTCGACGCCGATATCAAGCAGACGAGGCAGGGCGCCGGCAGCGTTGTTGGTGTGAATAGTCGAGAGCACTATGTGTCCGGTGAGTGCCGCGTGGACCGCTTCCTCGGCGGTTTCGGCGTCGCGGATTTCACCAATCATAATGACGTTTGGATCTTGGCGCAGGAGAGCACGTAAGCCCATGGCAAACGTCAGGCCAATTTTGGGATTGACCTGCATCTGGTTGACGCCGGTCATATGATATTCAATCGGGTCTTCGATGGTTGAGATATTCACGTTTTTGGTATTGAGCATGGACAAAATCGTATATAGAGTCGTGGATTTACCAGACCCGGTCGGACCGGTCACAAGTAGCGCGCCGTGGGGTTTTTTGATATTGCGCATAATGATTTCGTAATTGCTGTGGATGAACCCGAGCTCCTCCAAACTCAAAGCCTTGGCTGATTCGTCGAGCAAACGAATAACGACCTTCTCGCCGTCAAAAATTGGGATCGTGGAGACACGGAAGGAAATCTTATACTCATCTTTTTCGAGTTTAAACCGGCCGTCTTGCGGCAAGCGGTGCTCGTCGATTTTGAGGTTGGACAAAACCTTAATGCGCGCAATCAGCGCCGGCTGAATGACCTTGGGCAGGGTCATGACATCGTGCAAGACGCCGTCGATACGATACCGGACCATGACTTCTTGCTCTTGCGGTTCGATGTGGACGTCGGAGGCTTTCTCAAAAATCGCGTATTCAAGCAGTGTATCCACCACACGAACGACTGGGATCTCCTGCGCCATCTCCTTGAGCTTGGCGTTAACCGACTCTGGTTCCTTGCTGTCATTGGACTCGTCTTTTTTGTCAACGATTTTGGCGAATTCTGCTTCCAGGGAGTTATGATACTGCTTGAGCGCATAATCCAGAGAGCTTTTGGAAATAAAATAAGGAACCACAGTCAGATCACTTTTCTTTTTGATCGATTCACGGGTTTCTAGATCCTCCGGATCGATCATCCCGAGCTTGAGTTTATCGCCGTCGCGGCCAAAAGCGATCACGCCATAGCGGCGCGCAATTGGTTCCGGCACTAAAAGCAGAATGTCCTTAGGAATTTCGTTGATTTCTTTGAGGTCGGCGTATTCGACATCATAAAAAGCCGCGATCAAACGCGACAGGTCTTCGCCGTCGATCAGCTTCTTCTCAACGACCAGGTCTGTGATCTGCTCGTTCTTCAAATCGGCTTCTTTGGCCAGGTCATCCCAGGCCTTCGGCGCCACTATTTTTTTTGCGACCAAGATCTTTTTGAGATCTTGTCTATCAATGGACATTTTATTCTTTGTTTCTGAAAAAACGCTACTCAAACTTGCATTTATTATAAGACAAAGTTACCTTGTTGTCAAAATGCTTATCAACAGCAAAAATATGAACACCTCACCTTAAAGGTGAGGTGTTCAGGCTTAGGGAATTTAAGCATTTCTATAGACCACGCTTTGACCGGTCTTGCCCATCTGTACGAGTAATCCCCTCCGCTCAAGCGTATCTAGGTAGCGCTCGGCCGTGGATGGCGAAACCTGTAGCATGGCTTCCACGCGGGCATTGTCGATCTCCAGGTGTGTACGCATATATTCTATGATGCTTTGCAAATGAGTTTCAAAAATCTCTGTTTGTTTTTGGTTGGGCGCAAGTTTTCTTTCTGCCATCTTGCGGGCTCTCGACCGGAAAATCAAAACGACGATCACACCGCCTATAAAACCGATAATTAAGCCAAAAAGCAATTTCATAGCATTAGCTTGCTTTCTTCACCAGATCAAATGTCGATGTCTCTTCCAAATCATTTTTTATCGGCAGTTGGATCACAAATGTCGAGCCCTTCCCTTCACCGGGGCTCTCCACCCAGATCTTGCCCTTGTGCTGTTCTACGACAACCCTAGCGACATAGAGCCCCAATCCCAAGCCCTGGGAATCCATTTTGCGTCCGCCGCGGTCGTATTTGGTAAAGATATTTTTGCGTTCTTCAGGTTTCACTCCTCGGCCTGTATCGGTGACTTTGATAAAAATACCATCAGCTGTCTTTTCCAGCCGGACGGTGATCACGCCCTCAACTGGCGTATACTTGATGGCATTATCTATAAGGTTGTTTATAACCTGGCGCAATTTTTCACGATCGGCTTTGATTTGCGGCAAATCGATCTTGGGGGTGGCAAAAACCAGCTTCTGTTTCCTCTGCAAAGCCTGAGGCGTGAGCTGATCCACAGTAATTTGAGTAATTTTTACTATATCCGTGGGCTCAAAGAAGAATTCCATCTTGCCGCGCTCAATGCGTGAGGCATTGAGCAGATCATCGATCAATGAGATGAGACTATTGTTGGTCATCTCCGCGGTCTGAATCGCCTTTGCTGCACGCGCATTCACAGGGCCAAAATCTCCCCCGGTAATAGCGGCCAGATACCATTTGATAGTTGCCGGCGGCGTACGGAGCTGATGACTGGCAATCGAGATAAACTCCGCCCGCGCTTTATCCAGCTGTTTCAATTGTTCATTGGCCGCTTCGAGTTCTTTATCTAATTTCTCCAACTGCTCCCGCTGTTCTACTTCTTTTCTGACGCTTTTGAATAGCTGTAAGCCAATTATGAATACAAGTACCAGTGCAATCCCATTTATAATCACATCTTGGACAGAAACTGAGAAAACCAATCTCGCTAGAAGTGCAATCCATAAGACATAAATAAAGAACTCGGTAGCGATAACTTTGATATTAAATAAGCTATGCTTTGAAGCCGCATAGTAGAACATGATCAAGCCTACGGCAGGAAGAAAATTAAAATAAGGCGGAACAAATATGTTGTACCACAAGAAAAAATTAGTTAAACCGCCACCAAAGCCGAGGACAGACCCCCAGAATATATATCGGATCTGGCTTTTTAAATTTTGATCTTTAGTATTTTTGTAAACACTATATTGGACAAATAGAGAAAAGGAAATTATACCTAAATAAAGAAATAAAACGTAATAAATATAGAGACTCCCGGCTTGAGGCCAGAAAGGAAAAATTAGTTTTCTTTGTAGCCCTTCGACAACTAAATCAGTGCGGAACGTATGGTAGATTAAAAATAAACTCAGTACTCCCAGACCACATAAATGCACAACATATCTTTTTACAACTCCCATGAGAGTTACTGACCAGAAAAAATAGAATACAGGGATTAAGATTGATCCGACGGTAAATACCTTTACCCACAACAACGCTGAAGACGCATTTGATTGGCTCAACCATTCCCAGTATCCGAATGACCAAAACGAAATGGAAAAAGCCAGAAAGGCAAATGTCCAGTTGGCAAGGTCTTTCCTTGCCCTAACTAAAATTTGCATCATCAAAAACGTTGCGACAATGCAATTTATGAGGCCGATTTTTGCAAATATCTCTACCATTTGTTTTTATGTTTTGCGTGCTACCCCAACCAAGTGGACCATTAAGGGTTCAAAATGAAGAGTAACTTCTTCTTCCTTGAAACCTGCTGCTGATAAAATACGACCCATCTCTTCGGCAGTTTTGTAAAACATCTTTGGCCATCCCACGTTTTCAACAAATTTGGATTCGGAATTCGGATGTACATTTGCCACGATGAATAAACCACCGGGTTTTAAACAGTTACGGATCTGTTTAATTAATTGTATTGACCCATCAAAATCAAAATAATCTAACAGCCCTACCATTTCGACAACATCAGCATTATTAGCATCTACAAGATTTTCTAAGTTCCGAGCATCACCTTCTATCCAAGTGAACAAACCCTCGATGTTGTGGTCCAATGCAATTTTTCTCCCTAATTCTAAAGCTTTTTTATCACGGTCTACTGTTGTGACTCTAATTTGTAAGTTAGACTCGGTCAGCTCTCTACTAACAACTTGAATTATGGCACGTGATGAACCGCCGCCTATGTTATAAATTTGTAGTGCATTACTTTTCTTTTTCCTCTCAGCAATTTCGTTTTCTAAAACCATTTCTACTATTTTCAGTCTATTTCGTATAGCTTTAGGCTGGGAAACAATATTATGCCAGAATGTGTCTGCGGCTTTGGCCTTCTTTTCTTTTGTATACATTGCCTCAAGAGAATGAGTACTCCCGGGCTGTTCTATAACTTTTTTGGCGTAAGAGCTAGTTTTTCTAATCACTCTTTGTAGGAATTTTGCGGGGATTGCATTTAAAATAGGGACTGTAACAACTCTCATAAGTCTTACATATGAAGGATGTTTTTCCATTGTCTCATGTTCGAAAACTTTTGCTTCCATTATCTAAGATCTCCGTACAAATTACTGATTTCGTTCATAAATAACTCAGATACCTGTTCGGGGGTAGATGTGGTTATATCTATCTTGTCTTTCAAATAAAACGGCTTGCCGATAGTCGTTTGAACTTGCGGCCGGCGGAAGAGTCTTCCGATCTTGTAAGATCCGCGGATAGCAAACGGCAAAATTTTGGCATCAGGTGAGCGCAGAGCCAGAATTGCCGCGCCGGGTTTGGCTGGATGCAATTCATCGTCGCGGAAACACGAACCCTCGATAAAAAATACTACTGCCCCTCGATTTTTGAGAATCTCGCGCGGGGTTTGCAAGGACCTCTCTATCCCCTGGCCATAGTAGGCCGGGTAACTGCCCATGGATCGGAACAGGATTCTCGAGAAAAATCCTTGAAAAAATCTGTCCCAAGTAATAAAGCGCAAAGGGAATATCTTAGAAAAAAACGGGAACGAATATGCGATTACCAGAGCGTCAAAATAACTTTTGTGATTTGAGATAAAGATCAAGGGTTTAATGTCTTTATCTTCAAACCCCTCAGACCGGACCTCAATCTTAGACAAAAGCGGCAGAAGTATGCGGCTGATGATACGAATGAGAATCTGGGTAAAATTTGTTACGATTGCCCCAAAAAAGCCGGTCTCATCGCCCGCTTGAACTTCTGATTTAGTTTGTACGTCGGTTTTCCAACCAGGTAAGGCTTGCGATCTAGAAATTGGGTTTTGTTTCTGATTCGGAACCTGCGGCGATCGCTCGTCGTTTATCATAGAATATTATAGTGAAATCGTATTTATTTTACCTTAAACTTACCAAAAAATCAATTTTGTACTATAATATATATTGTCCTATTAAACGGGGTCAAAAAGACACCAAAATTCATTTGTTAGGTAAATAATGCCCGAGAAAAACAAAAAAATACTGGTCGTGGAGGACGATATTACCATGCGCGAAATAGTCGTCTCCAAACTCAACTCGTTTGGATACAAAGTCGTGGAGGCCGACGACGGCAAGAAGGCCGTAGCGACCTGGACCAAAGAAAAGCCAGATCTGGTGCTCCTCGACCTCATGTTGCCCGAAATGGATGGCTTCACCGTGCTCGAGACCATGCGCAAGAGTGCGGATAGCAAACTTGCCAATACCAAAGTCATCATACTTTCTAACCTCTGGAGTAAAGAAGACATAGAACGGACAAAAAAGCTCTCCATCGAACAGTTTATGGTCAAGGCTTACCACACCACAGAGGACATTCTTGAGGAAGTCAAAAAAATCCTTTCCAAATCCTAAAGCCAATAAAAAAACCGCTGCAAAGCGGTTTTAAATTTTCAAACTTCAAAATTCAATATTCAAATAATTATCCAATGTTCAATTTTTTGAATTGCGGACAATAGCTGATAGGATTAAGTTCAATTCTTGGGCTTCTTGTAACAGCTTTTGAATTTTTAAACTCTCGGCTGGGAATAGGTCTAACATAAGCTTTAGCCAATATCTGGTTTCCTTGGCTTCTTTTTTCGCGATTGTGATCTTGTTTATAAAGTCTTTTTTTGAACCAGCTTCGGTTGCTTCGCAACAATTTGCCCCGATACTGGTTGCGGATCTCACGAGCTGTGTTATTAAAGGCATACTTATTATTGTTTTTGGCAGAATTTTTAGAAGAACAAGAACTTCTTTACTAAATTTAAGCGTCCGTTCCTCCAGATCAAATTTTGTGGTTTTTTGATCATTTGGTAATTGAACATTATTTGAACTTTGAACCTTGATCATTGAACTTTCTTCGCTATATTGCATAAAAAAGACGGCTCTTCCAGCCGCCTTTTAATATTAACTAAATGATATTATACGAAAATCCCGTTGTCAAAAATGCATTAAGTGCGGGGCGGAGTTATAATTTTCTGACCTTGTTTGCTTAACATCTTCTTGCCACAAGTATCGCAGAATTCTTTTGAATGCAAACCGTACCATACCGTGACATTATGCTTGGTATCTTTTATTTGCTTATTACAATAATCGCATTTGTGAATAACCATAAAATTCAAATATCAAGATTGACTCCAATTTTCTTCGAAGCCTCTTTGGCCCAGTCTACTAAACGGTCCACTTTCTCTTTTTCTGCCAACTGTTCTGATAAGCTATCCATTCCTGCCATAACGGCTTCAAAACCTTCATGCATATAAGTCTTTAAATTTTTCTCTAAACCGGTTATCTCGTCCTTTAGCTCCAGCTTCGTCGCCAAGGGAGCCATGCGATCGTCCAAAAGACCTGCAATCTTATCCAGATCGCCATTTGTTAACATGCCGCCTTTTGTTGAACCTGTTGCCATATACCTTTTCCTTGTAATCCGCCCTTGTTTATAAGTACCTTAAATCATAATCCCACAAAATCGGGTTGTCAAAGGCGGCGCGGTGAACCTTGAATTTTGATAATTGATAATTCCTCCCCTACCCTTGGGCCTTCAGTTGTTTATTTATTTTATCAATCTCAGCTTGATATATTTTTTTTCCTGCCGGATTTATCACGATCGCTTTCTGCCAATACTCCTTGGATCCCTGGAGGTTACCTGCCTTCTCAAGCCAATCGGCGTACGTAGTAATGATATCAATATTATTATTCGTCTTTACGACTGCCTCGGAATAAAGTGCGGAAATAATGTCATTCGACGCATGGAGATATTGAATTTCGAGTTGGGCATAGTTTTTCCAGTATTGAGGATTGGTAGATTGTTTTGAAATTGCCGTTTTTATGCTTTCCTTAGCCCCTTCATAGTTTCCCCGCTCCTGTTGGACCTGAGATAGAGCCGCGTAGCTCGTAGCCTCATCTGGTTTAATCTTACCAGCCTGCTCAAAAGCCTCTTGAGCCTCGCTTAAAGTCCCTAGAGCCTCGAGATTATATCCAATCTGCATTTGCCAGCCAAAACGCTCATCATCGGTCTGGGTACTGGCCAATTTCTGCTTGGCATCAGCCACCCGATCTTCAAAAATCTTTCGATCGCCAGCGGAAAGATTGCGGTTTATCTCTTTTACAAAACTTTCGTTAACATTCCCTTTTTGGTAGGCTGCGTATCCTGCAAATCCCAAAACGACGGCGATGCATAATGCAAGTCCAATTTTAACTCTTGTAGGCATGATATATATAGAAATTATTCTTAATTATTTTCATTATACACCAAAGCAGAAATATCTTTTATAACATTTTTCAATTCATCCACATTTTTGCCGCGGGTCATCACGCATAACAGGTAATTTTGGCGGCCATATACCAACCCGCAGTCATGGAGTTCCACTCCGATTTGGTTACCCTTATCGTCGTTGAGAACGTGCTCCCCAAACTTATGGGCAACAGCAGTACCCGAGGGTAACCCGGCCAAGAGGCCATCTTTGAACTTTGTTTGAGATAGAAGGCTGAGTGCTTTTTCGGAAAACTCGCGGTTCAAATATGTAGCATTATATAAAATCCGAAAAAATAGTGAGTAGTTCCTTGTAGAAATCTCATAGGCCGAATTATCGTTTGGACCCTGAAGGCCAAAGTCGCTGTAAATCTGATCGAGCTTATTATCGTTCAGGGAATCCAAAAGTGTGTACGTCGCACCGTTGTCCGAATCCACAATCATATACCGGATCAGATCGTCGACTTTATAACTTATATTTAATTTGAGAGACGAGGGCGTATTGAATTCAGAATCTACCACTTGGCTCTGAATTTGAGGGCTGTAAATTATAGCCCTGCCTAAGATGGACGGATCTGATTGAGCCTGGTCGTAGTAGGCCATCATAACTACCACCTTGAGGAGACTTGCCGGATAATAACGCTCGTTTTCATTGACTCCCAGCCAGCGGCCCTGATTGCCTCGAAAATATACCGAGATGTCATCAGCCTTGCCGGAGGATTTCTCGTCCTCGACCAGATCTGTCAGTTTTTTATGAAGCTCCGAGTACTCCCCCAAATCTTGGCTCTCAGGCAGGTCGTAAGCCAAAAGCGGATTTATATAATGATAGCGACTGTTGTTCTCTCTTATAGATTTGATCTCGCCGAAAGCCCGGTCTTCTTTTTTTTGGTAGTGACTAGAGGTTACGAGAAACGACCCAAAAGCCGCAATCAATGCGGCGGCTATAACCGCACCAGCCATTTTCTTATCTATCTTCATACAAGTTCATTATACCAAATCAAAACCGCCCCAGAAGGGGCGGTTTTGCCTAGGTTTCTCTAAGTTCCTAGAAACTTAACTCAACGAATTAACGAGATAGAGTTTGCAATGTTGTTGGCAAATTCTTAATCGAGTTTTCATTGGTCCAGTCAAGTGTTGACTCAGAGTGACCATTGAGTGATCGATCGGTCCAAGCAACGTTGGCAGCTGTACCGGCAACAGTTGCGTAAGCAGCTGAAGCAGCATAAGCTGTGCCATTGTTGATCTTAGAGGAGATAGAGTCACCTGCAACAGAGGAAGCAACATCGGCTCGGAGTTCATATACATGAGCTGACGAGATTTGTTGTTCGGTTGTTGCTACGAAGGCGATAGAACCAGAAAGGTTCGTAGAGCCAACTGTGGTCAAAGTTGCAGCACCAGCGACTTGTGTACCGCCAGCTGTCATATCCCACAAAGTGGCATTGGTGACTACTGGGGCAGAGGTCTTGGTTACTGTGAAGACAAGTTTCTTCCAACCGATTGTTCCACCATTGCCCTGAACCTGGAATTTATTCAATACCACGTTAGAGTTGGAGAGGGCGGTTGTTCCCAAAGCGACAGCGTCGATTTGTGGAGTTGTCTTGTAAGCATACTGAGCAGTACCAGCTCGGTCGGTGGCGTCAGTAGCTTCAGTACCTTGTGAGTTCAAAGTTTTGACATCATCAAAGGTAGCGAGCACTGATTCACCTGTTGCACCAGCACCAGTCCCGACGTTACCGACAGTAACAGCTGCGGTAAGGGTCTTGGTGACGTTGGCGCCTACTGGGATCGAGAGACCTGTGAAGGTTACCGATGCAGCAGCCGGTTGGCTTTGCAACACTGAACCGCCATCCTTCAAGTGAACTTGAGTGAGGGACGTTGGCAATGCGGCAAACTTGACTTTCAACTCAGTAATTGTGAATGAATCGTTTGTTGTGATTACATCCAATTGAGCTACATCAGCTGTCTGATTGCTGTAAAGAATTGCAGCAATTGGAGTAGAACCAGATACGGCTGTGGCAACAGTGCCAGCGCCATAAATGATTGTTTGTCCATCAACAGCACCGGTTGTAACCGCTGTTGCTGATCCGACAGTTGTACCAGTAATGGTTGTTGTAGTTTTGATTGAGTCTGCAGCCGTGATTGTTGAACCTACGTTTCCATAAATTTCAATCGGCACAACAGAATTCTTAGCCAAAACGAAGCTTACAGAGTACGCGTTACCTGTTGCGGAAACCGATGACTTCACAGTTGAAGTCTGGTTGCCGTACTTGATATACATATTTGTAATATCAGCAGACGAGAATGTTGCGTTGGTAACTGAGGTCAAATCAACAGAGATGCTTGTGACGTTGACATCTTCACTTGCATTGCCAGTGAGATTCAATTTGCCCAAAGCATAGTTGGTCAAAGGAACATTGGTTGTCTGGTTGGTGTAGTTGGACTGTTTGGCCAATGCCATTGTTCCAGTAACTATAGTCAAGGAATTTGCAGGAGTGTTGTTTGCAGTTCCTACAGTTCCATTTGCAACATCGGTTACAGTGAGTGAATTCTGGAATGTACCGTTATTCCAATCTCCGGCGATCATAGATGCAACCAATGTGGCAGCATTTACTATGTCATTACCGCCTTCGTTGTCAAACATATCAGCACGCAATTCCACAGTTGCAGGAACACCTGGTTGGACTGTGAAGTTCGTGGTGAACTGGGTACCGGTTTCAACTACTGTGCCAAAGTCTTCTGCCGCAACTGAGGTTGTAGCACCGACTTGTGAACCGTTGACCAAAACGCGGACGCTTCGGAAGGTTACGTTGGCATCAGTCAATGAAGTGTCGATACCAAAGTTCAATGTTTCAATTTTAAGCGGTTCACCCAAGGCAGTAACAGTCCATTTGCCCACGACTACGTCTGTGGCATCTTTGACTACGTTACCTGATGGGGAGTTACCAGCTTTGACTACGGTGAAGGTTCCACCAGAAACGGTGAGATCTGTACCGGCGTCAAGAGGAACAGCAGTTCCGATGCCGACGCCTGCATTGAAGCTTGCGTCAACAAGGCCGATGTCTGCTTTGTTGCGGAGAGACAATCGGAGGGTTCGTGTAGAACCACCAATTATATCGCCGGCAACACGGATTACGTGAGCTGTGGTCGTCAACTTCACTGGTGAAGCTGGGGTCAACGTTACGTATCCATCAGCATTCAAGCTGAAGGAAGCAGCCTGTTGGACACCATTGATGTACAACTTGAAGTTGTTTACATCAGAGTTGTTAATTGAACCGATCTTTCTAAGGGATAATCTGGTAAACCAGACATCATGGCTGGCGACTGTCAGAGTGCTCTGCCAAAGAGTAAGATCATTTCCTGGATCAACAGATCCGGAAGGAGTTACTGAACCAAAGGTAGCTGTGGACAGACCACCACTCCCTGGGTTGGCTGCAATACTGAAGCTGTTACCCATCACCGATACTGCATTGCCATTGTAAGAGTTCAATTTGACTCCTACGCTCTGACCTGCAGTTGAGGCAGCAACATCTGCTCTTACAGAAACGGTCTTAGAACCGGAAACTGAGAAGAGGGATGAGGAGCTCATTGTAAGCTTGTTGTCTGAACCAAATGTGTATGCATCAGTCAAACGAGTAGAACCATCAAACAAATAGACGTTTGAAAGTGTGGAACTTGTTGAAACGCCAGTTCTTTCAAGCACCAAGGATGTAATGGTGCCATTACCATTGAAGGTAAAGTCAGCCAAGTTGTTGGCAACTGAAGTTTCAATCAAGGTAGAACCAACTGGGCCTGAGGTTGTTACGCTCATTCCGCCTGATGGAGGTGGATTTGAAGAACCGCAGGAAGGCTTTGCTTGCGCAACACCTTCTACGGCCGCGGCCATGTCAGCTGCGTTAGCAGAGACAACGGTCGCGAATGATTTGCCCCAAGAGTTGAAGACTGCCATTGAAGGAAGTCCTACGCGTCCGGTAGCTGTCATTCTCCAAACTGTACCTGTGGAGTCGAGTACCCAGACACCGGCTGTGTGTCGCTCGGTAGCTGAGTTGAGGTTGGCACCAGTCGGCAAATCAGCAAAAGTGTTAGCAGGTGCTGATTGGATGTTTGAGAACTTGAAACCAAGTCCTGTAAACACTGAACCGGTGGTGAAACCCCTCTTTTGTCCGCTGGCTACTAAGTAGACCAATGGATCATTTGGACCCTTGACCAAGGTACCGTCCGCGTAAACGAGGACTGGTCCCATTGGGAGAGCCAAATCTTCTGCAGTTGCTTGTTGGACCCCGCCAAAGCCATTACCCCAAGAGGTAAAGACATCAGCTGAAGGAAAACCTCGCAATTGGCCGCCGGTTACCATGTAAACGGTGCCAGAAGAGAGGACCAAACAACCTTCTGCATGAGGTGCAGCAAAAGCAGCAGGGATCAAACCGGTCATAGCAGTCATCAACAAAGTTGATGCCGCCAGGCCGATAGCCATGCCTTTGCGTGCATTGTGAGTTAGTTGCATTGTAATCTCCTGTTTATCGAAATATGATTTAGATATGGATTAATTGTTCATATGCGACAATCAATCTACCCAAACTACCTCGGTAAACATGTTGTTATTAATATGTATGGAATCCCGCGTTAATACCCGCGGGTTTCTTATTTATAAGAAGGCTTTCAGGCTTCTAGTTAGTAGACACAAGATCGACCGCCCACTTCTAAGGTGGACCATGATCTATTTATAAATAAGTTTTCAGGTTTTTCTTTCTTGAAACCGGGTTTCCCCGAATTCGACCAAGATTGGCCTGTCCATATGCTAAGACGAACATTTACGCTGTAAGTTACAACAAATCTTCGAAAAACTTGTTGACAACTTGGAAACGTAAACCCCGAAACAAAATTCGCCCGCAAACAACAGAAAAACCACTCATTCCCTTGCCTTTCGGCAACGAAACGAAGTGGCTATTTATGATGGTTTGCTTGTGGTTTATTCATATTTCGAGTAACCGTACTATATTATATATGCACTACTTTGTCAATATTAACCTAAAGCCGGGTCGCAAAACAGGACAATCCTTGGTTAAAACGGCCAAGGGTTGTTTATGCCCGAAATTTTTGCTAACCTTATCTAGTTGAAACGCAGGATTCGTATAATGGTAGTACGCTAGCCTTCCAAGCTGGTGGCACGGGTTCGATTCCCGTATCCTGCTCCAGAAGAAAAAATCCCATCGATTTTGATGGGATTTTTTCTTTGTCCACAAGTGTGTATAACTCTACTTAAAGTTCTCCACAGGTTGTGAATAAACTAATCTTAGGCTATTCCGAGGTGTTCTTTAAGTTTACCTAGGTCTTTTGTGTGCTGTTCCACTTCGGATTCTATTCGCTTGATCCACTCTGTTGTAAATACCCGTTCTTGATCAAGACGCTTTAAAATAACCATCATTTCATCTAGCCGAGTATTGAATTCGGACTTTGTAACCATTTCGTCAAGACGATTTTCGATTTTGTCGAAATGACTATCATGGTCTATTAACTTTTTTATTGCTTTATCTTCGTCCATGGGGTGCATCCTTTATCCGACAAGTTTATAGTACCTTAAATCATAAACTCATGATTTCGGGTTGTCAAAAATCAATTAAAGCTCTCTACAAAGCTCCCCGAGACGAATACCTCAACAACAGCCGCTATCAAAAGCATTATGATAAGCAAAGGCATGCTTTGGATGACTCTTATAGCGTTGGCCTTGAGCGTCCCCCACCGATGACCATGGTTTTCGCTCTTAAGCCACTCGGTACCCAGCCGCAGACCCAAGGCCGAAGCCAGGATAAACGCCGGCAGTTCAAATATCCCATGAGGGCCCAGACCCAAAACGACGTACTCAATGTTGTGGAAAGGATTACCGGAAAGACTCGTCACCAAAAGCATGATCACAAAGCCGATGATAAACCCGTTGAAAAAAACGGTAAGCACCGAACTGATGCCAAAGATGATACCGCCCACCAGGGCGATGAGGCAAGCGAGGCTGTTTTGAAGGAAAATTTCTTTGGCAAAATTGATGTCGCGGACCGGCTGATCGCCGTACTTATTCTGAAAAATTCCGAGAATGCTGTCCACCAAATTCGGTTTGATAAAAAAGGCTATTCCACCCACAGCCATGGCCGCCAGAAACCACTTGGCCACCAGTAGGATCCATTTGCGGTTGTCATTATAATAATCTGAAAGAATAGTCACCATGTATATAAGTATATTTAAAAACTAGGAGTATTGTAAAGGATTGCTAATTTGAGTATAATTAACTGGTTCAACTCCAGACAACGGGGTGTCGTATACCCCCGGGCCTACGACCCGTAGGGGCGGGCCGGTAGTACGTCTGCTTAAAATACCCTAATGTATCACGTGTATATATTACAAAGCTTGAAGGATAGAAAAAGATACATCGGAAGCACTAATGACCTAAATAGAAGAGTTGAGCAACATAACAAAGGTCTTGTATTCTCTACAAAAAGTCGACTCCCTTTGAGGCTGATATATACGGAATCATATGAGATCGAAGCCGATGCAAGAAAAAGAGAGAGATATTTCAAAACACATAAAGGGTATAATGAGCTGAAGAAACTCTTACCCTGATCCAATTACGGGGTGTCGTATACCGGTAGTACGTCTGCTTTGGGAGCAGATAGACTGGGTTCAATTCCCAGCACCCCGACCAGAAAAAACCATCAAAAAACCCGCTCGAAGCGGGTTTTAAATTATGGCCATAACTTAATTGTAACTTGCCATCGCGAGGAGTCCCGCTTGCAGTTCGCGGGACGACGTGGCGATCTAATCTAAGTCGTCATAGAGATCTTTCCACTTAGGATTCAGGTTTTCGATAAGTTTTATCTTATCTGTCCTTGAGCCAGCTTTGATTTGTTTTTCCCTTGCAAGGGTTGAATCATAATCACCACCGGCCTCATAATATACAAGCTTTGTAAGATTGTATTTACTTGCAAAACCTTTTACTAATTTCTGCTTATGTTCCCAAATTCTTTGCTTAAGTCTCGTACTGAATCCGGTGTATAGTGTGGTATTTGTAAAATTAGTTAGTATATAAATAGAACACGTCGGTTCGTCTTGGAAATGATTGCTTCGTCGCCTCATGTTATCTAATTTAGCTCCTCGCAATGGCTTAGTTAACTTCGAGTTTACCTTACGGCATCCTTAAGGCCTTTGCCGGCGCGAAACTTGGGAACCTTTACGGCCGCAATCTGAATTTTCTGAGCCGGATTCTGAGGATTCACTCCCATGCGGGCGGCCCGGTCGGAAACCGAAAACGCTCCGAAGCCGGAAATATTTACTTCATTGCCAGTCCGCAGAGCGTCGGTAATCACATCCACAAACGCCTGCAGTGCGCGCTCGGCATCAGCTTTGCCCGTGCCCAGTTTTACTGCCAGCGCTTCGATCAATTCTTGTTTATTCATTTTCGGTTTCTCCTTGAGGGTTAACAATTGCTCTGGCAATATACCAAATAATGATAAACGGGGCAAAATAATTAAACATTGGGTTACCGGCTTTTTGGTCATTGCCAGTGCGGACCAGTGTTGCCCCGCTAACTTTGCCCGACTTGCCGAATTTGTTGGCCTCTCCCGGAGTTAGCAGGACTGACCAATCGTATCCATCCGCTTCGTTGCGGGCCAAGGATTGATTCATGGGAGCATCCTCGTATTGCACAGCGGAAACAATTTGCCCGAGGGAATTAATCAGCTGAAGGTCTTCTTTGGCAGAGTTACCCAGAGCAATATTGCTTTGCGAGCGTTTGACCACGAGAAATTTCCCCGCCTCGAGACTGCCGCTCAAATTATACGAACCGTGCAAACTTTTGAGTTTCCAGCCGGTGAGGTCTGTAGTAGTTTCAGAGGCGTTCATGAGTTCGATAAACTCTTCAGCTTTCGAAGGATTTGGAAAGACTTCGCTAATAACTACCGAAGCCGCTGGTTCAGAGTTTGTGTTTGCCGCATCTGGGCTCGGGCTTGTCCAAACCCATTTGCCGCCAAGATTACTAAAGCTCAATCCCTCCTTGGCTCCTGAATATGTCACGCTGTCGGCCAGAACCTTATCGGGACTAAACAACCGGATCGTTTCGGTGCCAGTATTGTTCATGGCAAATTTACCGGCGGGAATACTGACTTTGGCGACCGAACCTGCGGCGACGGTGGGGCTTTGGATGCGGTAAGCCGAAGACCCAATCGGATCGTCTTTGCCGCCATCATCGAGGATCCAATCATGAAGCGTTAGAGCTTGTGTGCCCTCGTTTATCACCTCGACCCATTCCTGGCCGGAGTCAGTCCCGGCTGGATTGGGAAAAATTTCATTGATCCGAATCTTTGTCGTGGAATAATCAGCGTGAGTCGTGTCTATGTGGATACTTTCTGCCGGAGTGAAGAGATTAAATTTATTGGCCGAACCTTTGGTCGCGTTTTTTGTCCAATCAAAACTACTATCGTCTTTGCGGGCGTAAGACGTATCCTCAGGCGCATTGCCAGTGTACGCGATTTGGGATGCAACTTGCTTGTTTGGCCAAAGCAGGCGCAGGACATCGCCGCCGGTATTATCCAAACCAAATGACCCTTCCGGCAGGTCGAGCGCCAGAAAATTTTCAGCAGAAATAACTGTCCCGGCCGGAAGAGTATATGCACTCGAACCAACAGACCCGGTCTTGGATTCGTCGTCGAGTATCCAACCCGCGAGATCGACGGCGACATTACTCGAATTATATAGTTCTATCCATTCTTCGCCGGAATCAGCACCGTCTGGATTGGGCAAAAATTCGGAAATGGTCACAGCACTGCTGTAAACAAGCGCACTGCTTCCCCCGCCGCTTGGCGCGGGTGCCGGAGCCGGAGCCGGTGCCGGGATTGGTGAGGCCGGAACAGAAGCTGAATTATGCGGATTGGGTGCAGAAACGGAAAAATCCACTGAGTTGTTATCGGTATCCGCACCATCCGTGCGCGAAATCACCTGACTTGCTGGCGGGACTGGGGCCTGTACACTTTCAGGAGAATTTTGGGCGGAAGTCCCATACGCGACCTTATCGACAATGGTTGTGTCTGTACCGGAGCTCAAAAAAGCCGTGCTATTTACCAAAAATATTGTCGCGCCGCCGGTTGAAG
Source organism: Candidatus Doudnabacteria bacterium (assembly GCA_019659055.1). GTDB lineage: Bacteria > Patescibacteriota > Doudnabacteria > UBA920 > O2-02-FULL-48-8 > JAIFWV01. The sequence goes on along the minus strand of JAIFWV010000005.1, from coordinate 14,708 downwards.
CCGACATGCTAAAACTTCCATGAGAGACGTCCGCCACCACCGAGCCAACATAATTTGTATGCGCTATAAGAAAATATCCATGAGACGGGACCACTGCTTCGGGCAAATTCTTTTTCCCGGAAGTCAGCGGGAAACTACCCGAAGAGGATTTGTATTGCACGGACCAGCCCGAGATCGTGATCGGAGACTCGCTGGGATTATATATCTCTATAAATTCGTCATCAGCTGTAGCTCCGGCCACTTGGATTTGGTTTATGACCAAATGGTCTGCCGCCGCTTTTGTTGTACTGGGAAAAGTGAACAACGATACGCAAACAAAAAACAGGACTAATCTTTTCATAAGATCCTCGGGCGCTGTCCTGTTCAGCTTTTTAATTATTATTAATAAATACGAATCGAATTTGATTGTGGTCTTGGTATTCCCTCTCCTTCCAGGAGAGGGTGGTCTACGTCATTATTCCAAAATCTCAGAACCTTATTCCCCTTCTCAATGAGATAACGATCTCTAGCAGAATCATACCTTCGAGCTTGTGAGTGCTGACCACCATCGAGCTCAATGACCAATTTTCTATCATGACAATAAAAATCTACAATATAACCTCCTATTACGAATTGTCTTTTAAACTTTAACCCATAAAACCTGTGAGCGCGCAAGTAATACCAAAGCTTAGCTTCCCACGGATTGCGATTTTGCCTTAAGTTCTTTGAATATTTTAATAACTTTGGTTCGATTTGCATTTTCACCTCTCCCTGCCCTCTCCTGAGAGGAGAGGAGAAACCCTGAGCCGAATTACCCAAACTATATAGCGCAAGCAAATGATTGACAAATCCACAGGCTGTGGATATAAAAAAGCGGCTACTCGCCGCTTGTTTTTTCTGATTCCTGTTTACTGTTTTCTGGTTCCTGTTTTTCCCCTTTTTCTTTCTCAGCCTCCGGGAGGTTTTTATAGAGTGTACCCAAGACTCCATTTACGAATTTTCCGGATGACTCGCCGCCAAACGCTTTGCCCAGCTCCACCGCCTCGTTGATCGCCACCTTTGGCGGAACTTCTTTGGCAAACTTAAGTTCGTAAATTCCAATGCGCAAAATATTCCGGTCAATCACGGTAATCTGCTCCAGCGGCCACTCAGGCGCCGTGGCCACGATGATCTTGTCTATATCTTGGATATGCTCCCGGACACCGGAAACCAAATTATAAATAAACTCAGGATCTTCCAATCCCGGAGCGAATTGTTTGACGTTGACCTTGGTAATTTCCTCAAGGTCGCCTGTGCGGTCGTTGAAATCCCACTCATAGAGGGATTGCATAGCAATAGTTCTTGAAAGATGCCTGTTGGCCATATCCGGAAAATTTCTAATAACTAATTTCTAATTGACCTAAAAAATAACCCAATCGCCCCAATGATCTCGTTTAGAAATTAGATCAATTAGAGTAATTAGGTCAATTCTTATTTGGCTTTCGTCTTTGCTTTGATCTTAAGTACCTGCTTGCCTTTGTAGAAGCCGCAGTTCTGGCAGGCTTCATGCGGCCGCACCGGAAACTTACAGTTACTGCAAACAGAAAGATTGGATTTAGAAAGATGATCGTGCGAACGTCGTTGGTTCCGGCCCGACCGGGTCTTATGTTTTTTGGGGACTCCCATTGCTTGCCTTTCTAATTACTGAAAACTAAAATTAAGACCAATAATTTATAACATAAATTCGGGATTAAAACAAGTCCCAAAATTTCCATATATCTGCCGACGAACAGGAGATCCGACATTTCGTAAACGAAATATCAGATTCGTCGGCAGGTACATGGAAACAAATCGAGTGAGAGTGAGCAATTTTAACTGCCCACTCTCTCTTCTTGTGCTAACGTCCTCCTCTTTTTGCTTCGGAAACAGCGGCGACGGCCGTAGCGATCGCGAGAATTATATACACGATTCCCAGGACCCGGCACCAGACACTCAGTTCCGGCACCACCAGGAATATAATCCCAATCCCCGCGCAGGCGGCGGCGAGTATCATGTTGACCTCCCGTTGACTATATATCCTACCAAAGCTTGCGATTTACTTCAACGGGTACGCGGCCAGAGAATGGCCGTCGCGCGGGTCAGCGAGTGAAGATCCAGACCTTCGGAAAACAACGCGAAATTAAACCTTGTGAGATGGTAAAGCCGATACTTGCCGCACTTACAGTGCAGATCGCCGTCGTGCGACTTTTCAAGTTCCAGCGCGTAACCGATAAACCCACAGCCGCCGCAATTGGGCGGGCAGATGAACAAGGGTCCATTGGAACCTACTGTCTGTGGGTTGGTGTCGATACTATGGAGGCGCCGACCATAATCGTTGAGCGCGGCACGGCAATGCGCGCAATCCTCGAGATGTTTCTCTAAGATTTCGGTAAGCTGGAACTCGGCCGGCGCGGCACGGCAATGCGCGCAATCCTCGAGATGTTTCTCTAAGATTTCGGTAAGCTGGAACTCGGCCGCCATCTCTATCTCGTTTGGAGTCAGGTGCATGAGAGAAATTCCCATTTAACCATCCTTTCGTTCATCGCCAATCGTATCGATGAGATATCCGAGTGATTTGTCCTTGACCCTGGACTCTACAACCACCGCCGCAAAGGCGAAGGCCAAGATAACCCCGGTCAGTCCAAGCAATGCAATCGCCAGCGGATAATCCGGGGTCATTTCCCCAAACAATCTGGCGGCGATTCGGTGCGGGTCAAACCACGGTAAGCCCGGCAAGATGACCAGCACGGTTGCGGCAACAATAAATCTTCGCGACAGATCCATGCTAAGCCTCCTGTCTTGTCAAGAATATGCGAAGCTTCATTTCGCCGTTTGAGGCGAGAATCTGCTGGTAGTTCCTCCGCATAGCATCGTATCTTTCGAGGTTTTCGGCTTCCGTTCCGGCCGCTATTGAGCGGAATTCGAACTTACCGATCCGGAAATAGAAGTAATACATCCGGTCTTCCATTTCGGAGCCGCGACGGAATTTCACGCCCTTCATACCTTCAAGCCGAATGGCTTCGTTGAGTTCGGTTTGCATCCGTCTGGGATCAGAATCGGGGTTGAGACAGACCAGAAGTTCCGGTCCGACAAAAACCATGGTTGTGCGCGCGTATGCACTTGATGACATATATTCCTCTCAGTTTGAAAAGAACTCGGGTTTTTTGTTTGTCGAAGCTGTATCCATTCTCCCAGGCTCAAATTTTTTGAACTTGCGAGAATGGAGAGGAACGAGAACTGGTCTCGTTCCTCCGTGCTACCTCTGACGGTTCCATTGAGGAATCTTCACGAGGCTAATCTTCTTCTGCTCGCGGTTGAAGGTGATCTCGTACCCCTTTTCGCGGCAGTACGATTTGATCTCCCCCTCGGCGTCGTCGGTGACGCCGCCTGCCGGCATGTGGAACGACGTACCGCCGGATTGCAGGCGCAAGCGGTTCATTTCCCGAATCTTCAAATCGACGAGGTCCTTGAGGGCGGCCACTTCCTTACGGAAGCGAAACGGATGGATCACAGTCAGTACCACGAGAACTACGAGGAGAAACACCCCGACGATCTTTACAGTTAAAGTCAGCATGAGGTCCTCTCAGATTCTGGAAACGATGATTGCGATGCAGACCGCCGCGGCAATGCCGTAGGTGGCTCTGCGAACAAGGCTTCGAGGTTCTGAGCCGAGCAGGATCAGCGAACTGATCCCAACATAAAGCGTCATGATCAACAACTTGTGAGTGGCCAGGATCTCGACAGTTTTTTCAACCACAATCTCCTCCTTGAACTTCAATTTTATTCTTAGCGAGGCACTTGGCAAAAGTAACCCGCACAGGACGACGGTCCGAGCGAGTAGGCCGAAATTTCAGCAGAAATTTACGGCCGGTACTTTTGCAAAGTGCCGAGCGCCCTACTTCTGGAACCCAATACCATCGCATTGGCGATCCAGGAGTAGAGAGAGGAGCAGGAGATCTATAATGATAATCCCACTCCCCTTTATGAACAAGCTTTACCTGTACGCTACATATTTCCCATGAGTCACTTTCGCGACTTTCATGAGCGTACTTTCGCACGCGTGATAGCCGTGATCGGCCAGGCAAGTCGCGATCACCGGCGGCAGTTTCATGCCGCCGAAGTCCGCCGGCCAGTCATCCCCCGGTTCATCCGTGATGAGGATGATTTTGTCCGGGCGGTCACCAGCCGCGGTGCGCAGCGCCTCGTAGGTATTCTCGATGTTGCCACTTGTGTGCATTTCCGACTCGATGTCTTTGGGGACTTCGAGCCGACGCACCGACCCGTCGACGTAGAGATAGACTGCTTCGATGTTGCGCCCATGTTTCTGAAGCGCCGCCAGATAGAACTGTGCCACTGTGCGGCGGTCCTCAGCCATGGAACCCGAATCGTCGATGACGATCGAGACGTCGTCGCCGGAATCAGTGTAGTCCTTCACGGTCTGTTCGACGTCTTGCGGCGCCGTGCCGGCCGGAATGGCGAGCGTCCAACCCGGTTTGAGGGTGTTGCCGTACGGCCGATGGAACCGGTCGTTGCAGAACAGCCCACGCCTGCGACTGTTGTTGGTGTACGATGCCGAGAATGGTTCGCACGTCTCGAGGTATTTCCCCTTGAGGTACGGCTCGTTGGCCAGCAAGATCGACTCCCAGCTGACGTTGCGGTACTGCGGTGCGATCGACTTGAGGAACTCGCCGCGCCGGACGACGTGATGAGCCTGCGGAGCAGGGTTCGGCACGTTCGGCTGGGGCGTCTCTTTCCGGGAGCACATCCCCATGAGCAACAGGCTCATGAGAACTGCGCCGGAACTGATGCGAACTGCCCACCGAGCACGCGGACTCAACGCTTTGAACTTTCTGTCCATCTGCATCCTCCTGTTGAACCTAACACCCAAACTTCGGAGTTCCAAGGAATTTGAAACTCTCAAGAAAGGGGTGGAAGCGAAATCTTTTCAGAAATTCGCCTCCACCGTACTGCTACCGATTGGGCTTGTGGCCCTCGTACAGCCCGAACTGCGACATCGGGGTTTCCAGCTTGGCCACGAGCTTGTCGTCGAACCAGAGCCGGTTCTCGTCGGCGTTCGCGTCATACTTTTCGCGTCCGCATACGAGATGTTCGACCACACCATTGATCTCGACATCAGCACGGCGCATCAGTACCGGCGTGTCTTCAAACGGAATGACGATCGCGAACTCGCTGCGTTCGGAGTGCGTCGTCAGTGTAGACAACTGCGCGGCGGCGTTCTTCAGCATGCCGGTGTGCTGGTACTGGCTGAAGTTCCAGCTCAAGCTGGCAACCGACAAACAGAACAGCCCCACGATTACGAAGTTCTTCTTCATTTTTCCAATCCTCCCATACTGTTTCCGATCTTGAATCCCCCACACCATGTGCGGGACTCGAGAAAGGTGACCAGCTCCAGTTTAACAAACTGGGACTGGTCAGGAATTACACGCTCGCTTCGCTTCTTTGATGAGCAATTTGAGCAATGTTATTTATCTGCATACCAAAGCAGACAATAATGAGTGTGGTCATCGACAAGCCTGCGTGTCTTCGCTTCGCTGAGCCAATCTCGCACCAACCGATCGCCAACCGGGAGAACAGCCTGCAATTTCGAGAGAGCGTACTCATCTCTCTGGTACATGGTCCCCTCTGGAACCGAAAACCGTCGTAGTTCCGGGGACTTAGTCCATTCGGTCGAAAGTTCAGGGAAAGGGAATCGAGGCGGTACAATCCAACCCCCATCGCCCATGATAGCCATCACACACCTCATCGCGCTTCTCGCGCTTGAAAGAACAGCCACCAAACTTGAAAGTTGGAATCAGGATTGACTCAAACTCTCAAGAAAGGTGTGGAAGCGAAATCTTTCGAAATTCGCCTCCACGAACAGCTTATTGTTTCGGGGTTGCTGCCACACACACAGTCACGACGTCATTGGCCATACCATTAGTTAGAGTTCCGACCCTGCACGTGACGTGATCGGCGATCTTCAGGTTTGAACCAATCGCCGCCAACTGCTGGAATTTTCGGCGCTCAGATTGATCGACTAGCACGTTGACAGCGACAATCGACCCGAGAGTCTCCTGGACCTGAGTTACGACGGCTTTGAACGGGCCATCGTAAGCTTGCGTTTCCCACCTGATGCGGAAATCCGGCCCCGAAGCTGCCGTGCAGGCCGAAACAAAGATAAGAACTAGTAACAGAATCTTCCGCATGTATTCCTCCTTCGGACCAATCTTGAGTCCTCGAATCGTGATTGACTCGAAACCTCAAGAAAGGTGTGGAAGCGAAATCTTTCGAAATTCGCCTCCACTTGGCGCTAACGCGAGTCTTTAGCAGGCCCCGCTTCGTACGGGTAACCGTGGTCGACAATCCGCCCGGACGCCGCCCAGCGCGGAAGGGCGTAAACCCACTCGGACTGGTCGGTTTGCATTTGCATGTACTTGCCTATCACCAGATCCAGCTTCTTGCCGTCGATCTCGAGGATGCGGTGCCGAAGCAGCACATAGTGCTTGGCGGCAATGGGTTCCACCGCAACGACATCTGCGGTCTGGTTTGTCATAGCGTCGAGCTGGTCGATTATTGCACTCCTCTTTCTGGATTCGTCCATATAATTGGCTACCCCGCCCAACAGAGATGCAAGGGTGATCGCAGCACCGATTCCGAGGATCCGCTCAGTCCGATTGCTGCGCGTTGCAGCGAATTGAGCGAGCACGTTCATGACGAGCACAACTACAAAAAGTTCAAAAAGCATTTGATCCTCCTACCAATCGTGAAAGTTCCATTGATTGGAACTCTCAAGAAAGGTGACCAGCTCCAGTTAATAAAACTGGGGCTGGTCGGAAACCACGCGCTCGTGTCGCACGAATGCGATTTGAGCAGCGTTTAGAACCCGACCTGCAGACCGACCATGGCGGTGCGAGTCTTTAAGCTCTCCCGCGCCGGACCGCCGAACATGACTTTGTTCGTGGTTCGGATGACCTGGAGGTTGTAGGAGAACGTCGCCGCGAGGTGTCGGACCAGAGCATACTTTGCCCGTCCGCTCATCTGCATTCCCACGCGCCGGCCAGTGTTCTGGTCGATGTCGTTGTCGTAGACATGGCCGAGGTAGTTCTGGTGCGAACGGAAGTTCCGGCTGATACGCGGGTAGAGCAGAAATTCCGGCTCGAGGGTAAGGCCGCGAATCGCAAAATCCGAACGTGCGCCGAGCTCGATGCCCCGGTACGTCTGTCTCTCGGAGTAGGTAGTCACCAATCCCCCGTCGTAGTAGCCGTAGGGAATGGTATTTTCGTACCTGCCGGCAAGCGACAGTCTTGTGTACCCGCCGACGGCCGAAACCTGCCGCCAGACCTTGTAAGCGGCCGAGGCCTCGAACAAGCGGTTCTCGCCCGAGTACGATCGCAGATCTTGCACGCGGTACTCGACCCCAGTTTTGGGATCCCGGTCGACCGGCGGATTCTCCGCGGAACCGGCGAGATTGAACCGAACAGCCGCGCTGAGCTTCTTAGTGGGTGCGGTCGTGATCGTCATGATCTGCTGGGAAGTGACCCAGCGCGACGGCAGGAACTCGATGCCGGCGTTCTCGCTCTTGGCTGAGGAGCTGATCACTTGTGAGGTGGTCGTCTCGACAGTTGCGGAAACCCGAATCTTGTCCTGCGCGACAGCGGCGTACGACGAGCAAAGAACCAACGCGACTACTGACAATGTCTTTCTCACTTGACTCTCCTTGTAAAGAACGGCTACCAAACTTGAAAGTTGGAATCAGGATCGACTCAAACTCTCGAGAAAGGTGGGGATCTTGGCGAGAGATCCCCTATTCAGTTCTGGCGCCCTTGCAGGCGGCAGTTATATACGCGACATGTAATCCTCCATCAGGTAGACGCGCACAATTCCGGATTTTTTCAATTTTATGTGGCTGTTCCGGCAAGCCAGATCGATTTGAACCGTCTGCTCGATCAAGACGTCATTTTGCTATTTCGCTAGTGATCCTTTCCTAAAGAAACTAGTTGCGGCTCTTGAGACGGAACCCCGTAACCTTCATCACGGGCGTCGGCAGGTCCCATTCGGCCTGGACCTTTTCGAGGGCGACGACGCCGGCTTCCACCGTGTCGTCCACCTGGCCGACTTCGACCAGATGCCCCTCCAGTCCCCCAAACGGAGGTGTCGGCGGCAATCCCGGCGCACTCACGGCAACGATCATTCTCATCGCAAACCTCCTCACATCTGACAGTGTTGGTTTATCGTGCTCTTGCTATTCCCTTCCACAAAGTTCCAGATTTGAAACTCTTTGGAAGGGCGAGCAATCTATATTGCAGACTGCTCGACTGGTGGGCCCAATCGTCATCTCACTTTATTCTCTCCCCTTGTGGGAGAGATGTCGCGAAGCGACAGAGAGGGTTTTGCACTAGCGGAACGCCAGTGCGGAAGGTTATGATAGCTGCTGATTCGTCCAGTGGAATTTCCGCTTGGCCGAATCGATATCCAGGTATTCCTCGTAGTTGTGCATTTTCCACTCGCACGGTACGCAATGCTTGATGTGCGCGCGAGTCTTGTCGAATTCGTCTGGAGTGAGCAGACCGTCAGCGTAGTAACCTAAGGTCTCGTCGCTGATGTGCCCGCCGGTGTAGTTAGCGAATCCGGCCATCGAATTCCTCCTCGTGGGCTCAAGGCTTGCGTCCCACGGATCATCGTCCAAATGTGCTTCGATGATCCGGCGCAGGCGCTCCTGTCGGTCGGGGCTAAATGCCATCTTTCGAACTCCTCCTATTTGATCCAGCTGAGTGTGTACGACTGGATGCGTATCCGCTTTGGCCGAGGAATCTTGCGCGGTATTTTCTGCGGCCGTTTCTTCATATCTGCCTCCACATCACAAGTTGTGATACGTATAGCGTGATGCGTGAGACGATTTACGATTCATGTCTCACGATTCATGGCTTCTGAGGTGGAGAGGAGTGATTTGCATCAACTCCTCTTGGCTTGTCGCCTATAAGTGGGGACTCATGCACTGCTCGATCGAGCTGTGCGGTAGGTCTGATCTTACATGATCGTTTCTGCGCCCTTCCCGTACCTGAGTGCTGTGGTACGGATGAGCGTATTGGCAGCAGACCGGTTAGTCAGCTCAAACGCCATGCCGTTGCGTCGATGTGTCTCCGGGCCGAGCCTCTCGCTGTAGTCGCTGACATGGAAGACCTTGCCGCGAGTGATGATCCATGCCGCTTTCTGGGCGACATAATCAACTCCCGGAGCTTCCGCGTCCGGCCTCGTCTTGCACATGCTCCCGATAATTCCAGGATTGTGCGTAACGAACTTCCAGAACGCGTCGCCCTCGTATAGGACCACGAAGATCTCGCCCTCTTCGATTTCGGACGAAATTCGTTCGAAGTCCTGGCGAGACAGGTCGCCCCAGCCGAGCTTTTCCCCGGCAGCATTGTACCAGCCGCCGTTATGGACCATATCGTCGCCGCGCATCTGTCCGCATGAAAGCCCGTACATGCGGCTTGCGTTGCGGAACTGGTGTCCATACATGCCTTTTGTCAACTGCATCGAACTCCTCCTGAAAACCTGGAAAGCTGTAGTGCTTCCACAACTCTGAATGCTTAGCGAACTTTACGGTAATATCCGTGTTACAACAATTAAGTATTCAGAATAGTGGAGAGGAAACAAAAGATATTCTAATTATTTCCCCTCTGGAACCTAGCGCCGCGCCGCCTTAGCTGCAGTGGTCTGCCGCCGGCAGAAATCGACGAAGCGATCCGAGTAGATCTCGCCGGCCTTGTCGCGCCAGACGCCGTTGACATAGACGACATGCCGTGTGACCAGCTTGTCGCCCACATAAGTGGTGACCTGAGCCCTCATTTGGAATTTCTTCGCCATCTTGCGCACCTCCTGAGAAGACTTCTGAAGTGGAGAAGAGAGCGAAACCTTTATAGCTAATCGCGCTCCTCTTAACACTCGCCTATTGGCGAGGCGGCTCCAAACGGGTACTACGCCAGGCAGCCACCGCGAACGGAACCAGTACGCCGAACGTTGTCCAGATAACTCTCAACATCTTGTCGCCGTCTGTAGTCACTGGATAGTGCCTGTTTGCGTAAATGACGACAAGTGCTAAAGCGATGTAATATACGATGATGATGGCACAGCCAGTCAACTTCTTCATCAAACTCCTCCGTTCGAAAATTGTTTCCGTTGCTTCCAGAATGCTGGGTACTAACTAGATAAGTTAATGGGCAAATGTGAATTTATCCCTCTTAAACCCAGTAGTGCCCAACATCCTGGAAGCCACCCTCTCTGGCCTTCGGCCATCTCTCCCGCAAGCGGGCGAGAATAATTAGAAAGTGACTATACAAAAGTCCGGCTTCGGAAATAAATCCAAAACCGGACTACTGCAATCTAAGGTGAGGTTTTGGCCATTTCCTGAAATAGCCTATTTCTACCATAAATTTTGAAGCTTTTATGTTAACGAGTAAGTATACACCCAAATGGGGTTTGTGTCAACCCCGACGCTTTCGGGTCGGGGCTCCGACTAAGACGTCGGAGTAGCCAAGGGCAAAGTAGGCCTAAATAATGGCTTATCTAAGCCTCAAACTCAGGTTTCCGTACTTTATGGTGTAATGCGATAAGTACGAATTTGGCCTATTTTCCATCTCGAACATCGTGAGAGATCGCTCTGATGAGGGATTTCTCCCTCCGGTCGAAATGCTTACAAAAGAAAAAGGACCCGGGCTTAAGCGGATCCTGGCAAATAGAGAGAGGTGGGGTGGCGAACTCTAGAGTCTCTGCAGGCCCTTGGGCGAAAGCGCTGCCTTCGTGCTGAGGATGTCCTGGCTTTCCAGATCATCGTAATACACGACCGTCTCACGGGTCACGCGACGATCGCTGAAACGGCCCGCAAACAACTTTCGCAATTCTTCCAACAATCTTCTCAAGTATCCTCCTCATGTGTGTTGACCAACAGCACATATTACACTAAACGCCGGCATTTGTAAAGAGCATAGGAAAGGCATAGAATGAAAGTATCGGTTTTCGCACCTGACACAAAAACCAAAATGGAGGCCTTATGGCTGTTTTACTTGCAGCGATTTTTGCAATCGCAGGTCTGCAGGGGATGGCTGAACAATCGCCTCCTCCCCTGGTACTCCCGCCCGGAACTGCTGTGAAGCTTCCGCTGGCTCCACCGCCCCCGGTACCGCTCGACACCTCGTACCTCACTCTCACCAAGAAAGCTCAGCTCTGGGGAATCTTTACACCCCAAGTCCGCCAGCAGTTCTGGATTGCGGACTTCAAGGCGCTGAAGCTGGCTTGGGATAGGCACGAGCTCGTGGATGTGAGCGACATTATCGGTATTTGCGGCATGAGTCTGCGGAAATCGGGCAAGTGGCCCATCGCCGAAAAAGATCTCCCGCACCGCGGATACTATTACGGTCTGCGGCCGGCCGCCGCTGGACTCTTGCTCCGCATCTGCGACCATATGCAGGGCACAGGGTCCTCTGAGGTGACCAGTCTCGTGCGCTCGTGGAAATACCAGCTTCGGCTCATGCGCGGCAATCCCACAGCCAATGTCCTCAAGATGAAAGTCCCTCCGACTCACGTCTTTGGCCTGGCCTTCGATATCACACGCATGGGCATGCCACTCGAACAGCAAAAAATCCTAGAGAGCTACTTAGCCGAGCTGACCAACCTCGGAGTGGCAATCTACTTCAAGGAGACCCATCCGCAATCAGCTTTCCATGTGATTGCTCTGCCGCAAGCGCACGCTGAGCTTGCCGCTTACTACGAAACTGTAAAACAACAGATGACCGCGATTTCTCTCGGTCAAAAATAGCCAATACACAAAGGCGCGTCAGGTCACTGGGACCCGACGCGCCTATTTTTTTTATTTCGGTGCTACCTTTCGTCTGCACAAAAGGTAGCAAAACAAGTTACCTACTTTTTCTAACAAACACCAAAAATTTATAACCGAGGTAATCCACCATGATCCCAACGAGTGTGGCTAAGACATTGGCGACATTGAGCCATGCAGTCTTGCTCAGATCACCATGCGAGACAAATGTCGTCACAAAGTAGAGCACGCCACTGCGCGCCAGCAGACCAATAGCTGTTACGATAAAAAATTTCACCGGGTCACTGGCTGATCCGCGGCTGACACCTTTGAACACCCAGTATTTATTCCAAAAATAACTATTGGTCGCGGCCACAGCTGTGGCGGGGATGTTGTATTCGCCCACCGAAAGCCCAGCAGCCTGGCCGGTGATAATACTCAATATATTGAGCACGGCGAAGTTTATGGCCGTATTGAGGAAGCCCACAGCCGCAAACTTGCTAATCTGTGTGACGACTGGTATGGCCCGGCCCAAAATCTTGCCAAGCCAGATGCCAAAGACAATGCCAACCAGTGAGACAAGAGGCAATATAATAATCAATACCGGATTCTGTAAGTTGATACCTCCGATCGTGCCAATATTCCAGGCGGTCGGTACCAAACAGATTCCTGTGAGAAACCCTGCCAGCGCACCCAATTTATAATCTCTTTGCATTTTTGTTTCTTAATTAAAACGGACAACTGAGAACCGAAAATTAGCTTTGTATCATTATATCATGTTTCAGGTTTTTATATTCCAACCAGGTCAGCCAGATGACTAAGATATCGAGCACGGTCAACCAGATCATTATCTCCGAACCAGTAAGATACCAGCGGTACATCTGGTAAATCCCAAATCCAACGAACATTACCTCAGCCAGCGGGTAGGCCCATAACTTTTTTCGCCACAGGCAGAACAGGACAAAAATCTTCACCACCCCATGGCTGGCCAGATAAAAAACCACAAAGGTCTGAGTGTGACCGACGAAATAGTATGCGGCGTTGGCGGCCAGTTTGTAGACCAGGTCGCCGGATTCGAAGCCAATACTTGTGATCCTTATAATCCAATCCCCAATCGTGGTTGGGTGCACTACCAACAGCAGAGCCGCGCCAAAAAATTCCAGCAACGCAAACAGTAATTTGATTACGATGCTGGCTTCAAACGCCTTGTGGAAAAATGTCTTTATCGCGGTCATTGATTTTCTGTAAAAATAATATTCCAGTAACCGGTCGTATTCTCCGGGTGGGCAGTAACGTCGAATGAATTGAGATGCTCGAGCATGACCGGTTTGAGGCCCCACATTTTAGCCAGAGCAATAGCTGTCCGAATCGATGCCGGCGAATCCATATGGTGCAGAGTGAGGCCGGCACCATCTAAACTTTTTATCATGTTGCCGGATTCGGAGTCAAGCTGGTTTGCCAGCTCCACAGATTCATAATGAGAAAAGTCTACACTCACTACCACTGTAATCTCATCTTTATGTTTGGACAAAACTTGTGCGACTTTGGCCACGGCCTCTTCCGAGGCGCTAGATGAATATATAATAGGTACGATGGTACTGTCTTTATATAACAATTTTATGTACATCGATTGCACGCCAATCGAATGCTCGCCATCGAAGCAGGAGTCAACTTCCGTGACGGCGGCGTTTTGGATGAGGTCATCTATAAGTCCTTGGTTTGCGACTAAAGTTCCGTAAGGAGTATAGTATGGCCTTTTGGTAGTACTCACCGCAGTATTGCAGTGTTCATAATGATCAGGTCCAACGACCACAAAAGTTTTGTGGGGACTGCCACTAGCCTCGATTGTCTTGTAAAACCTCGAAATCAACCCTGAGGCCGTGGGTAGGTGATGTGAGGTAATGCCAATTTGAGCGGTTTTGGAATCTCCCAGGGCTCTGTTGCCCGACAGACTTTGCTTAATAACGTCGCCAAACTCAAGCCCAACTGCCTCGATGGGCAGTTGGGAGATTTGAGTATTGGCGCTTTCAATGTGAGCCTTCGAATCTTCTCCAAATCCTGGAGAAAATTTCGAGAGTATCACAAATGCTAGGATGAGTACAGCCGCAAGCGCAATTTTTTTTGCATTACTTAACATTGACTTTGGTCGATTCAGAGAGGTTCAGGTCATCGGGGTTGGTCACGGATTGGATTATAGCAGGATTGGCAGTGAAACTTCCCGTAGTAACTACCCGGGCGTAATAGACAAAGCTTGAACCGCATTGGTAATACTGGGAGCCCTTATAAACTGTGAAGTACAGTTTGTTATCGACAATTTTTTGGGGATACCAAATGCAGTTTGAATAATCGTAATATCCGTCGTATCGGTAAGGTTCCGTGATTGGCCGCAGGCCGCTCGGCAAATAATCAATAATCTGGTAACTGCCGCCGAGGGCTGAAGGATCCATCCTGGGCGTGAGCTGGATTTTGATGATATCCCCTTCGTGGAAGGTAGTTGCAGCCAGGCCATTGATCAAGTATTGCCGGCCAATTCCCAATTTGGAATTTCTGGTTAGGGATGATGGATCTTGCGTTTGTTCATAATAGCTTATGACTTTGATTTCACCGGAAACATTGCTAAATTTGAGGCTTGCTAGCTCGCTTGTGGACAATGTTACAGAGTAGCTATCACCATTTTTGAGCACGACATCCTGACTCAAGGCATTGGTCTCGTATTTGAATTTGACTTCATCACTGCTGTTGGTTTGCTCAATTGCCGCCTTCATGAACATAACTTTTTCCAAGACGTGCAAATCCTTCACAGGATAATGGCTGATCATATAATTCCACAAAACGTTGCTGTCATCTTTGGCGCTCACCACCGACGCCAAAACGCCTGTCATGTCTGTGAGCTTTATCCTCC
>JAIFWV010000004.1 GCA_019659055.1 Candidatus Doudnabacteria bacterium | reverse complement strand
GAGCGAAGGATCTTATTTATTAATCCGTGTATTTTTGTATGTTACTTTTTTGGCAGCGGCTCTCGGCAGCAACAAGGTGACTCCGTAAGGCAAAAAATGCGAAGGGTTCCATCCCGAACACAGTGAGGGATCCCTCATAAAAGGGATTTCTCGTTTCACTCGAAATGGTACCTTTTTTATTTTGCCTGAATTTGTTAGAATAGTGCTCTATGAACAGAGGATTTTGGGATAAACCAAAGAAGCCGATACTTGCACTCGCACCTATGGCCAATGTTACGGATGCGGCTTTTCGAAATATTATCGCGCGTTACGGTAAACCTGATATTATGTGGACCGAATTTGTCTCGGTGGATGGTTTGCTTTCGGCGGGCCGAGAAAAACTTCTCGTCGATCTTCGCTACTCGGAAGCCGAACGCCCGATTGTGGCCCAGATTTTTGGCAGTGACCCGGAAAAATTTGAAGCGGTTGCCAAAATGCTTGCGGAAATGGGATTCGACGGCATTGATATCAACATGGGCTGTCCGGATCGGGCGGTCATGAAGCAGGGAGCCGGCGGGGCCACGATCAAAGATCCCAAACTCGCTCAAGAGATTATCGTCGCGACCAAACGTGGGGCGCCACACTTGCCTGTGTCTGTGAAGACGCGGATTGGCTGTAACAAAGTTGAGATCGAAACTTGGATTCCGGCATTGCTCAAGGCCGATCTGGCCGCAATTACGGTACACCTTAGGACTGTGAAGGAAATGTCTAAGGTTCCGGCGCATTGGGAACTGATGCCTGAGATTATGGGAATCGTGAATAATCACAGAACCACTTCGAGCGTTAGCGAGAAGTCTCGGTATTTAACACCGGGATCTCTCCCTCCGGTCGAGATGGAAACCAGACCACTTATTTTGGGCAATGGCGATGTCATGACTCTGGCTGAGGCTGAGGCCAAAGTGGCCGAGACCGGCTGTGATGGCGTGATGATCGGCCGAGGGATCTTTGGCAACCCATGGCTGTTTAATCGCAGTAAGCAAATTATTTCCATCTCCGAACGGATGCGGGCCATGCTCGAACACACCAGGCTCTTTGAGAAAATGTATTGTGGGATCTCCGCCAAAGGCGGACCCGCCTTCGGCGGGAAAAACTTCGAAGTCATGAAGAAGCACTACAAAGCTTATGTCAACGGTTTCGACGGCGCCAAGGAGCTTCGCATGCAGTTGATGGAAGCCGAAACCTCAGCCGACGTCGAGCGGATAGTTTACGAACATTATCCAGTATTACAAAAGAACCCCGCTTGACCGACGCGGGTTTTTTTGCTAGAATTGGTCGTTGATCCAATAGGAGGGGAGAAGGTTTAAGGGCTGCCTTTATCCCGGATCAATGATTGAGCCTATAATATTTCTTCACTTAGAAGAGAATAAAAAATGTTAAAGAGGATTTCGGTAAACGTCCGTGCACGCAAGTGTCCGGGCACCACGCAAAATCGTCAGTCGCCCTAGTTCGGCGCGTCGAGCGCCGCTCCCGCCGGTAGGGCAGGAGATAGACATGTTGCAGAAACCAACGCAGGAGATCGAGACAGCAGTCTTTGCCGAATACGACGCGGATTACGTGGGGTTCTGTGTTCGAGTCTTCGAGGAGATGGAGCGAACCAATCCTCAACTCGCGGACCTGATCTACATGATGAAAGATTATGAGGATCAGATTCCAGGAATTCTGCTTGGCCTTCAGTTGAGTTCGGTGGTTTATGAGCAACTCCGGCGAGTAGCAGGCGGTCAGTTACCCATTGTGGAAATGCGTCCTTCGTTGAGAAAGGTTGCACTTGAAGCGATTGCAGATCCAAAAGCCTTTGTAAATAAGTTCGGTACTCCGTACTTTTACGATGGCCTAATCGGTAAATTGACCTTAGCTGCTTGTGCCGCAGATGGCATAGGCCACGGTGTGGGTTGGGAAATTGTAGTATTCGTGGTCGTGTTTATGATCCGGATACTGGAAGCCCAGGTCGAGCTTGATCTGGCACAGCCGAAAAACGGAACTCATTGAAAGTTTGCCGGTGTGGTTGAGTAATTCAATCACATCGGCTTTTTTATTTGCCTATACCTCTGTTTTGTGCGATCGTCAAAAACAGCAGACAAGCGCATTATGTCTGCTACGGGCTGGCAGGAAGGAGCAAAAAGCTTTGTTACCCTCACCTAACCTCTCCCTAGAAGGGAGAGGGATAGACCAGCCAAAAACAAACACCTCAGCTATTAGCTGAGGTGTTCAAATATAGGTTTAAGCGGCTTTTTCGAGACCTTCGACTTTTTCGGGCTGAGGTTCGCGTTCGTAATCACATTCTTTGTTACTGCATTTGAGAACTCCGGAGCGCGGGTCGATGATGAGCAGGTCGCCAGAGGTGGGGCACTTCTCGCCGGTCGGTTTGCCATTGAGCAGGAATTTGCATTGCGGATATTTGGAACAGGAGTAGAAGATTCCGCGCTTACTGCGGCGCTCCACCATTTCGCCTTCCCCGCATTTGGGGCAGGGGACGCCAGTGCCTTTCTGGATCTTCTTGATGTTCTTGCATTCCGGATATCCGGAACAGCCGAGGAATGATCCAAACCTTCCAAACTTTACAACCATAGGCTTACCGCATTTTTCGCAGATCTCGCCAGAATTTTCATCAATGATTTTCTGTTCCTCAGGCATTGGCCGGGTGTATTTGCATTCAGGATAATTACTGCAGGCTATAAATTTGCCAAACCGGCCGAATTTGATTTGCAGTGGGTGTCCCGAGAGCGGACATTTTTCTTCCAAGATCTCAACGTGTTTTTCGACATCCTTTTCTTTGGTCTTGAGATTTTCATGGAACGGGTCGTAGAATTCGCGGATGACCGGCACCCATTCTTTGGTGCCGTTGGCAATCTCATCGAGCTGGTCTTCCATGTTGGCTGTAAACTGAAAGTCCACGACTTTGGGGAAATGCTCAACGAGGATGTCGTTGACTATGTATCCGATCTCAGTCGGATGGAATTTTTTGTCGATTTTATTGACGTAGTCGCGCTCTTGGATGGTAGAAATCGTTGGGGCATAAGTCGACGGGCGACCGATACCCAGTTCCTCAAGGGATTTGATGAGCGAAGCGTCTGTAAACCGCGGCGGCGGCTGGGTGAAGTGCTGTTTAGGCAAGACTTTGACGACTTTGGGTTTGTCGCCTTTGGAAAGTTCCGGAAGCAGTCCTTCTTCCTCGAGCTCTTCTTCGTCGGTACCTTCAAGATAGACTTTCATGAAGCCGTCAAACTTAATGACCTGGCCGTTACTGCGGAAGGTGTAAGTTTTGTCGCCCTTGATTTCGGTATCCACGGCTGTGGCATCGAAAACTGCCTCTGGCATTTGAGTGGCGATGGTCCGTTTCCAGATGAGGTCATAAAGCCTGTATTGGTTACGGTCCAGATGATCTTTGATTGATTCCGGGTCACGCATGAGGTCTGTCGGGCGAATAGCTTCGTGGGCCTCTTGGGCGTTCTTGGAGCGGGAGGCGTACTTTCGCGGCGTCGGCAACAGGTATTCTTTGCCAAACTTGGCGCCTATGGCTTCGAGAGCCGAGGCCAAAGCTTGCTCGGAAAGATTCACAGAGTCGGTACGCATGTAGGTGATCAACCCCGTAGCATTGCCTTCGCCGAGCTCTACACCTTCGTAAAGCTGTTGGGCGTACATCATGGTCTGCTTGGCGGAAAAACCGAGTTTGCGTGCCGCTTCTTGCTGCATGGTCGAGGTGATAAACGGCGCGGCCGGGGAGCGTCGGACTTCTTTTTTCGTGACTTCGGTAATAATCGCGGTATTGTCCCTGAGGTCGGACAGGATTTTTTTGGCCGCGTCCTCGTTTTTGACAGCCAGTTTATCCAAAGTTTTATCATTGACCTTGGCCAGTCGGCCGATGAAATTGGAATCCTTATGGAAGGTGGCCTCGATACTCCAATATTCTTCCGGCTTGAATTTCTGGATCTCGCGTTCGCGTTCGACGATCAATCTTACCGCAACCGATTGGACACGGCCAGCCGACAAACCGCGGCGGACTTTTTTCCAAAGGAAAGGGGAGAGCTCATAACCGACCAGACGGTCGAGGACGCGGCGGGCTTGCTGGGCGTCAACCATGTGCAGATCGAGATCGCGCGGATTTTCCAGGGCCGCTTCGATGGCGGTTTTGGTGATTTCGTGGAAAGCGATTCGTTTGACGATGGTTTTTTTGCCTTTGCCTTTGTCCAAACCTAAAGCTGTCAGCAAATGCCAGGCAATGGCTTCGCCTTCGCGGTCTTCGTCAGTGGCCAGAATAATTTCCGGCGCATCGGCGGCTAATTTTTTGAGTTCCGCGACACGCTTTTTCGATTTGGGAGGAATGACATAAGTTGGTTCGAAGTCGTGTTCGATATCGATACCCATCTTGCTCGTGGGGAGGTCGCGGATATGACCAAAAGACGCCTCGATTTTGTATTTACCTTCGAGGAAGCGCGAAATAGTTTTCGCTTTGGTTGGCGATTCGACTATGACTAATGATTTGGACATGAAAAATTTTTATGATAATTAAATTGCCGCGACATTCTCGACGCGACTATCTAATTGTGCTGAAAAGGGTCGTGCTTGTCAAGCCGAGCACTAATTGAAAAATTAAATAGTCGAAATCCTGTCGGAAGTCGGGATCTTTTTTCAGGGCTAGTTTTTCCGGGATCTTTGGTTATAATTTCGCTCGATCAAAAAAATGATCAGCGTAATAAAGGCAGCTTTTATTATGTTGCCTATTAAAGTTTCCTGCGCTACGCTCCTACAACCTAAAATGCCACATGAGTCATAATAACCATCTACACCAT
Organism: Candidatus Doudnabacteria bacterium; assembly: GCA_019659055.1. Lineage (GTDB taxonomy): Bacteria > Patescibacteriota > Doudnabacteria > UBA920 > O2-02-FULL-48-8 > JAIFWV01. The sequence goes on along the minus strand of JAIFWV010000004.1, from coordinate 31,996 downwards.
AGTTAGGTGTAGGATTATAAACGTAATTCAAAGTTACTACTATGAGAGAAATAAGAAAAACTAGAATAGTAAATTTATATTTTTTATAAAATGGCACAATTTTAACTTAATTCTGTTGGTATCAGTATATCTTAGTCGCCAGCATTAAACAAAATTGGAGAATTAAGACTAATTTTACTCAAAATTGCTTCTGATTCGAGTTCATCAGCCCATCGTGGGCAACAGAAATTGTCGATGATTACAGGTTTTAATACAATCTTATCTAGGGTTTTATCTTTAAATGTTACAGTTGCCGTCAATCCTTCGCGAGTTTCGGTGCTCCACATTTGGTCAAATACAAAATTGCCCAGGGCATAAAAAATCCATTTGCCATTGTATTGTTCTATTGTCTGTACCCAATGCGGATGATTGCCGATGATTAAATCAGCTCCGGCATCGATTGCCGTATGAGCGAAATTAATTTGAGACGCATTTGGATTCCGTGTGTATTCGGTGCCCATGTGAGTGGAGACAACCAAAACATCAACGCTTGGCCGCAGGTTCTGGATATCCTTTTTTAGTCCCTGCAAATCGTTGGCATCGCAAACTTGAGGGTAGGGGCTGTCTGATCCGCCGGTATTGTAAGCCGTATATGAATAGGCCAAAAATCCAAATGTGATATTGTTTCGAGTAATAATTTTCCCCTCACGGCAATCATTACCAGTACCTACCGGTAAGATGCCGACTGTTGTAAGCACATTTTGAGTCTCAATAAGCCCAATTGAGCCTTGGTCCATTGAGTGATTGTTAGCCGTGGATAAAATATCAAATCCGGCAAACTTGAGGCCGGCGACGGATCTAGGGTCTGCGTTGAAAACCAAACTTCCTTCCACGGAACGATCGCCAGTGTCATTGAAAGGAGATTCGAGATTCGCAAAGGCAATGTCGGCGGCTTGGGATTCGGAGGCGACGTTTTTAAACGGCAGAGTGTAGTCATCGGCGGCGTAGATTTTGGCCGCGACATTGCGCGAGAGCATAATATCTCCAGCAAAGAACAAGGTGGTAGTTGGTAGGTCGTAGGTTGTAGGCGGAATACCAGTTTTAGAAGAGAGCTGACCGCGATTTATTTTTCTCGAAGTTATGAAAAGCCCGGCAATTAGAACTATTAGAAATAGTAATATAATTTTTTTCATCTAATTTTGGCGAATTTGGCGCCGCCGAAGTTTTTGACGCGGCCTTTCATCTCAAGCATGACCAGAGTGGAATTAATTTCGGCCGCCGGCAGACCTAAGGCGCGTACGAGCTCGTCGATATGGACCGGTTCGCGGCTTAGCGAATCAATAATTTTTTGTTCTTCGTCCGTGGTGTCCTGGCCCGTTTCAAATTCAGTGGTGAGGGCCACATCGAGGTTGAGTTCTTCGAGGATATCGAGGTGAGTGGTGACAAGCTTAGCGCCTTTTTTGATGAGATTGTTGGTCCCGCGCGAGACTTCGGAAAAGATCGATCCCGGCACGGCAAAAACTTCCCGGTTCTGCTCCAAGGCGTAGCTTGCGGTAATCAATGATCCCGAATCGACGTCGGCTTCAATGACCAAAGTCCCAATGCCCAATCCGGAAAGAATCCGGTTGCGGATAGGAAAGTTTTGTTTTTGAACCGATGCGCCCAGCCCGTATTCGGAAATAATACAGCCGCTTTCGAGAATTCTCTGAGCCAGGTTGTAATTGGTCCGGGGTGAAATCGAATCATCATCCAGCGGGGTGGCCAAGACCGCGATCGTGCGGCCGCCGTTATTGAGGGCGGCTGTGAGTGCGGCACCATCGATGCCGTAGGCCAGACCTGAGGCAATGGTTAGGCCCGAGCTGACCAACCCGCCGACAATTTCGTCTGCGGCTCGCTTGCCATAAACCGTGATCTTGCGCGTTCCAACCACAGCGATACAGGTGGTATTGAGAACTTGGATCTGGCCCCGGATATAGAGTATAGGCGGGGCGGCGGAAATTTCTTTGAGCTGATCCGGGTACTGCCCGCTATTTATAAGTACGATGCTGATCCCGTGCCGGCCGAGTTTGCCGTATTCGGCACTCGGGTCGATTTGCTCTTTGAGCGAGACTATTTGTTCGACCAGTTTGGGATTGAAACCGATGGCGACGTAGTCGGCGCGCTTGGCCATCCAAGCTTTCTCATAGGTCCCAAATTTTCCACGCATATGGGCAAGTCGAACCGGCCCTAGCATAGGGATGAGATTGAGGGCGTTGGCAAACATCTCTTCTTCCGGATTGGCCATACCAGGTAGTGAAAATTTGATTAAAAAATCGATAATTAGCGATAACTACGGTTCTATAAGATTCATCAAGCAGCAGAAATCACTAAACTTTTGATTTGTTTCCGGTGTACCGGAAACAAATATCAAACTTCTACTACCTGGCATAAATAAAGGGGTATTTCAAGGGTATTTTACAGTAGTATTGACAAACTCGCAAAAATTTGCTAAAATTAGATGTTGGAATAATAAACCTTCTCGAGTCGTACATTTTAGTGAAATACTGTTTTTTACCCTACTTACGCAGCGGCGAACGCAAGCAGCATCCCTCCTATTGTTTGTAAGTAGCCACAAGTCAGGGCCGGTGCGGTTTTCCGTACATGTCCTGCGCTCGTAGGTAGGGTTAAGCACAGTAAATCGCATTAGTTATTTATTTGTAGTAGTATTATAAGTAAGTAGCTGGTGCGATTTTTTTCTTACAGAATCGGAGGATTCGTAAACTAAGGAGATGGCCATGCCGGTACCGTACAGCGTTGTCGCGAAGTTCGTGTTGGCGTACATCATCTGCTTGATGGTCACGTCATTGCTCACCCAGAGCACAGTTCCATTCTGGGTGCTCAATGTCGCGTTCGTGCTGGCGGCAGTCATCACCGAGGTGAAATATCGGTTCGTGACGCGGCCTCGGCGGACGATCACGCAAGCCCTGAAGCAGATCGACTACGACTAAACCAGAGGGAGAGTGAGTGAATGGCAAAAGCGTCTACACGTGCGGTGGGTTCGTTTCTGCGGAGAGAATCATCAGAACTGCGCAAAAGCAGTCTGGTGCCTCCCGGAAATCCTTCCCAGCAGGCTCCTCGCTTGCTGAAACCCGCCCCAGCCCCGCCTCCGGTGCAACCGAAAAAACAGACCACACCGAGCTCATCGAGCACGAGTGTGAATACCGCGGACGCGGTGAAAAAGGAATGGGACAACCTGTTCCGTAACTAGTGGGAAGGAGGACTGTTTCGAGAGTTACCGGAGAAACACTTCCGGTAGGGGTAACAATCTCGTTTGTCGGAGTTGGATTATGATCCCAGTATCAAGACGCGAGAGTCTCAGCCTCAAGGGGTTCCAGATCGAGGAATTCGGTGAGCCGGTGACAGAGATCGCCGGACAATCGCCGGTATTTGTCCTCGCCAACGTGGCCCCCAATCAGCAGTCGCGACTGTTGGTTCGCGAGGTCCTCGAGCATCCCTTGGATCTCGAGCCCAAGCAGCGCAAGGCGCTCATGGAGTGGCTGCGCGCTGAAGGCATGAGGTTACGGGAACACTAACGAACGTCCGCCCACTTCAAGATCCCACCAAATGTGTCAGTAGTCCCGCAACCTAAGCGGAACGGACACTAATCTTGCTCCGGACCCAGCCCGGAGCACATCATTGATTTAGCTTCAAGTTTACAAGCTTATATAAAAGACCTGCCCATTTTACGCGATCGTAATTGGCCAGGTCTTTTTTCTATGTCTGAATATTACCCATTAAACTTGGATTGGGCGATTTCGAATCCTTCGGTCTGAATAGTCTCGAGGGCTTTGATTGATTTTTCGAGTACTTCTTTTACCAGCGTTTGTTCTTCGGCTTGGAAATTTTGCAAGACATAATCTTCGCCTGGCACTTGTCCCCGCAGAGGGGGATCGTTGGTCCCAAGCCTTATGCGGATGAAATCTTGGGTACCGATTTCATCGATGATAGACTGGACTCCGTTGTGCCCGGCCGCAGAAACATTTTTTTGGATGCGGATTGTGCCCAGTTCGATATCCAGCTCGTCGTGGACGACGACTAGCTCGGCATCCGGATAAAATTTGAGGATTTGCGCCACCGCCTTGCCTGAATTATTCATGAACGTCTGAGGTTTGGCCAAGATAACGTCATTTAGTTTTAAAAATTGCGAATCATACTTCAATTCCCAAGGCGCATCGGCTCCTGCCAAAAGATCCAGGACCATAAATCCCAGGTTGTGACGAGTTTGTTCGTATTTTGCGCCCGGATTCCCCAGGCCAACTATAAGGTACATTACTGTTTTCTTATGTATTTAATAATTATTGGTGTGCCTTCGAAACCAAACCTTAAGCGGAACTGTTTTTCGAACCATCGCTTCCAGGATTCGGCGAGGGAGGACGGAAAGTTCACAGTGATTCGGAACACCGGCGGCCGCGTGCCGGTTTGTTTGATGTTGTAAATTTTCGGCGCCCGTTCGTCTTCGACCTTCCCCGGCATATTTTCGGCAATGATCTTGTCTAAAAACTGATCCAAAACCTCGGGTTCGACCTCGCGGTCGGCCAAAGTGTGCACTTCGTAAGCAAATTTTAACAGCAAATCCAAACCTTGCCCAGTGGGGGCGGAAGTAAAGAGCACAGGGGCAAACCACAGCATGGGCAGGTAGTTAGGAAGCTCGGTGAGGAGCTGGTCGCGCTGCTCTTCGTTGAGGAGATCGGTTTTGTTCATGAGCAGGACGACTGGTTTGTGCTGATCCAAAATATCCGAGGCCACGACTTGGTCCTGGACTGTGATTTCCTGTGAGCCGTCGACCACAAATAAGGCGACGTCGGTGTGTGAGAGAGTTTTAATCGACTGGAATGCAGCAGCGGCTTCGACATCGGAATCTTGTTTCCATTTGCGCTTGATCCCGGCTGTATCGAGAAGCATAAATTTATGCTCATTGGATTCAAATGGGATTTCCACAGTGGAGCGGGTGGTCCCGGCCTTGTCGTGCACCAGCAAGCGCTCTTGTTTGATGAGAGCATTGATCAGCGACGATTTCCCGACGTTTGGTTTGCCCAAAAAAGCGATCTTGATGCGGTCGGGATCCTCGATTCGTTCGGCTTTAAATGTCTCAAGGCTGGTCGTAATCATATCCAGAAGGTCGCCAACCCCGGCACCGTTGACGGCTGAGGTTGCTTGCAGGTCGAGACCAAGCTTCTGGTAGGAGGCAATTTGTTCTTCGGTTTTGGGATTGCGGGCGTCGATTTTATTCACAGCTAAAATAATCGGCTTCTTGAGCCGGGTCAGCTGTTGGGCGACTTGGAAATCTTTGTCTGAGACCGGGGTTTTGCCATCGACAACCAAAACGATGACGTCGGATTCTTCTGCGGCAATCGCGGTCTGCTTTTGGATATTTTTTTCCAGTTCCGAGTCGGCCCGGTGGACAATGCCGGCGGTGTCGATGAGATAAAAAGACAAGCCGTTCCATTCGGTCAGACCGTAGGCGCGGTCGCGGGTCGTGCCCGCCAAGTCATGCACCAGCGCTGTATAGCGGTGCAGGATTTTGTTATAAAGAGTGGATTTGCCCGAGTTGGGCAGGCCGATGATGGCGACTAGTGGAATTCTCATGAAAGTATGAATTAGGAATTACGAATTAAGAATTATGATTGAGTAATAAATACTTAAATCACAAAGCGTCGTTTCCTATGACGATGACGAAATCGGCTTTAGAATTTGTAAATTGCACGTCAGCTTGTGTGAGGTCGAAATTATCCTTGAGGTATTGGAGCGTTTTCGGTTTGGCTCCTTTGCTATTGTCGTAAATAATAGTGCGTTCAAAGGGCAGTTTGCCTGGGAAAGACACAAAGGTTACGTCTAATCCCAGATCAGACAAGTGTCTCCACGACGCGGTGGCTGCAGTTTTGCCGGTGGAGTTTTGGATCTCGATAGTTGCACCTTCTTTCTTGAGGCGGGCAGTCTCCCAATAGTTCAAAAGATAGTGGTTGATGTCGGCCAGAGTTTTGCCGGCGCAGGGTTCGACGATATACATCGGGATTTGTCCATTGGTGGGCGAACTAGTTGGATTGGGGGTGGGGGCCGGAGTGGGGGAAGTGGTTTTGGGGGTCGTGGTCGTGGACGGAGTTTGGGTTTTGGTCCCGGTAGTAGTCGAGGTTGAGGATTTCGTGCCCGTGCTAGTAGAGGTGCTGCTAGTCGGTGTTGGGCTAGGTGTCGGCGAGGGTTCGGGTGTGGCCGGGCGGATGTAGGGTTTGCCCGTAAGCTGGTCTATAGTCGTGTCGCAGATGAGCGTGCCTTGGGGTTCAAGCGCCAGAGAGTAAACATTTTCGCCGGAGATGTCCTTGGCAATCTTGCTCAGCCTCAGGAGTTCGTAGGCTTCCAAGTTGGTTCGGAAGTTATCTGAAAAATCTGACAGCAGATTATTGAGCGTACTGAGGTTGCCTATATTTAAATTCAAAAGTTTATCCTTGAGTGAGACGAGGATTTTCTTCTGGCGCTCGGAACGGGCAAAATCGGAAGCTTCTTCAAAATTGCTGGAATGGCGCGAGCGGGCAAAGATGAGCGCTTCCCGGCCATTGAGATGAGCGGGGCCTTTAGTAAAGGTTACCGGCGAGAGGTAGCCCTTGGTGTCATAAGGAAAGTCGTTGGGGAAGGTGGCATCGCTAAAAGTACGGTCTACCGTGACGTCGACACCGCCGACGTGATCGACAGCTTGGACAAATCCTTTGAAGTCGACAATGGCGTAATAGGGAATGGTGAAACCGGTGACTTTTTCGGCGGCAGCGATGGCGGCTCTGCCCGGTGCGTCAGGGTCTTTAGGGTTATCCTGCAAGCCGTAAGCATACACAGCATTGATTTTATTTAATCCGTGATTGGGAATCGTGACGAGCCAGTCGCGGGGGATGGAAGTCAGAACGACTTCGTCAGTTTCAAGTTTGAGCGACGCTACAATCATGGTGTCGGTCAGGTAAGCGCCGTCATGGCCTTCACCGCCGATGCCGAGAAGCAGGATGTTTACCGTCCCGCTGTCTTCGCCTGCAAGTGGTTTGTCATTTGAAATAAACAGGCCGCCGATGCGGGTGAAAATACTTTTCTTGTTAGTAAAGATTTTACTGGTTTTGGAGATAACGCTCACACCAGCCCACGCCAATGATCCGAGGACAAGAAAAACTATGACAAAAATTGCAAACTTTTTGAGTTTGCTGCGGCGTGCACGGGGCTGGTACGATCCCATGTGTCTGTTCTCTGAATTTAGGCCGTCAAAATTTGTCATATGGTACAAAAATTACCCAACTATTATATCTTAATTTAGAGCTTTGAGCCAGGCTCGAAATATTCCCGGATTACGGGGTTGATTCGGGCTCGGAATTTTGGTAAGCTTAAAGAAGTTTCGGTAAATTGAAGGTCATTTAGCTCAGCTGGTTAGAGCGCGTCGTTCACATCGACGAGGCCGCTGGTTCGAGTCCAGCAATGACCACCAAAAAAATCTTATGGAACAAAATCCAACCAATAATTCTTCAGATTCCAAAGTCTCAACCGGCGGTTTGGCGTCGGGCCTGCTGTTTATTTGGGATTTTCTTAAAGTTATTATTATCGCACTCTTAATTATTGTCCCGATCCGCTATTTCGTGTTTCAGCCGTTTATTGTCTCGGGGGATTCCATGAAGCCGAATTTCGAAAACGGCCAGTATCTGGTAATCGATGAATTGTCTTATCGGTTTCATGAGCCGAAACGGGGCGATGTCTTGGTACTGCGGCCGCCGCAGAACCAAAAAGAATATTACATCAAGCGGATCATTGGCCTGCCGGGAGAGAAAGTCCAAATCGACAGCGGCCATGTGACTATTTTCAACTCCGAACACCCCAAGGGCATGATTCTTGCGGAAATCTATTTGCCTGACCAAACCTCGAGCTATCCTCATAACAGTACGATTGTCGGGGGAAAAAATATCCTGACTTTGAAATCCGATGAATACTTTATGATGGGTGACAATCGCCGATACTCTTCCGACTCGCGCGATTGGGGGCCATTGACATCGAACGAGATTGTCGGCAAAGTATTGATACGAGCCCTGCCTTTGTCTGAATTCAAGCTCTTCCACACGCCGGGCTACGCTCAGTAAATCTAAAAAAATCAAAAGTCAAAAATACAGGTCAAAAGCTAAAAATTCTGAATTTTTACTTGTACTTTTGACTTTTTCCTTTTTATTTTTAAACTTCTTCCATGGGTCGACCGAAAAAGATTACCCCCCAAGTCGAAAAAGCTCCCGCCCGCCTTCCGGGCAGTTTTGATGTGCTTCCTGAGCAGATTATGTCCTGGGAAGTTTTTGTTGAGAAACTGCACAGCCTGGCCCACACCTTCGGTTACTCAAAAATCGAAACACCGCTCGTCGAGGACGCCCGCCTGTTCCGCTTCTGGCAAGCGGGGAGCAAGGACAAGCTCGCCGCCTTTACCGATGCCAAGGGATTGACTTGCGCGCTCAAACCCACGACGCTGTTTAGTTTGGCGCGCGCGTATTTGGAATACCAGTTTCCACTGCGCGAGAAAGTCAGCAAATGGTTTTACACATCCCCGGTGGCCTACGTCTCCGACGGCCAGATGCGGCAATCCACAGAATACGGTTTCCAGATGCTTGGCGAAACTAACCCCATTGCCGACTCCCAGCTGATCAATCTTATCTTCCGGCTGTTTACTGAAATGGGTTTACCGAATTTATCGCTTGAGATCAACAACATCGGGTGTCTGGAATGCCAGCCGGGGTACGAAGAGGTCTTACGGAATTATTTCAAAGAAAAAAAATACGATCTCTGTGAGAATTGTCTCGAGCTGATCGACACGCATCCTCTGCAGATTTTGGCCTGCAATAATTTGTCGTGTTCCACCGTCTCGGCTGAAGCCCCGGTCATCATCGATTATCTCTGCGACGCCTGCCGCCGGCACTTCATCGCCGTCTTGGAAGGCCTCGATGAGCTGAATTTGGTTTATAATCTCAATCAAAAAGTCATCGGCAAACCCTGGAGCCGAAAAACTGTGTTTGAAGTCCGGGCCAAATTCGAAAATTCCGAAGTGACCTTGGGTCAAGGCGGCCATGCCGACGACCTGATCCAATCGCTCGGGGGATTGCCGGCCCAAGCTTTGGGATTTATGGGCACCATAGAAAATGTTTTGACCGCACTCGAGTCGGCCAACGTCAAATTTGCCAGCAAGCACAAAGCCGACGTCTTTTTGGTGCCGCTCGGGGAACTCGCGGCGAAGAAAACCTTGAGATTGTTCACAGATTTATGGAACAATAATATCGTCGCGTCCGAATTCATAGGTCCGGGCAGTATCAAAACCCAGCTCAAACTTGCCGAATCAAACAAAGTCGCAATCGCCTTGATCATCGGCCAGAAAGAAGCGCGCGAAGGCACGGTCATTCTGCGCGATGTCAAATCCGGAATGCAGGAATTATTCACCTCGGAACGCATTATCGACGAAGTCAAAAAAAGATTAGGCAAATAATTGCCTAGGTTTGACCAATGCCTGATTTTATGTTATATTTGGGCCAGCCTCGACTAGACTTTCAAGGTTTATTCGCTACGAGTCTAGGCGGGTCAGCCTTTTTTTGTTTGTATCAGCTTTTGAGGCAATTTTTAGGAAGCGAGGTGGTAACTATGGTAGAAGTAAAACGTAAAGACGGAGAATCATTTGAAAGTTTGCTCCGCAGATTTAACCGCAAGATCCAACAGAGCGGTGTTTTGGTGCGCGCCCGCAGAATTCGATTTTTTGAACCGGGTAGATCCCGAAATCTTTTGAGAGAAGATGCATTGCGCCGTGCCGAAAATCGTGAAAAGAGAGAAGAGCTCAAGAAGCTCGGTAAATTACCAGTCCGGCCGACATTCAGAAGGAGATAAGATGCTCATTGAGAAATTAGAAGCAGATTATAAGGCCGCGTTTAAAGCTCACGATGAGATCGCAAAATCATCTTTGAGCAATGTGCGGGCGGCAATCAAAAATGCCGAATTGGAAAAGCGCGAGCCGCTCACCGACCAGGAGGTTGCGGCCGTGCTGGCCAAGAAAGTCAAACAGCACAAGGATTCTATTTCCGAATTTGAAAAGGGTAATCGGCCGGATCTCGTAGAGAAAGAGCGAGCCCAAATGCAAATTTTGGAAAATTATCTGCCCAAACAAATGCCCGAAGACCAAGTCCGCAAATTGGTTTCTGAAGTGATCTCAGACTTGGCGGCAAAACCCGCAGACTTCGGCCGCGTCATGAAAGAAGTCATCAACCGGGCTGCCGGCCAGACCGAGGGCGCAGTCGTTTCGAAAATTGTGAAAGAAGAACTAAAATAAAATTGAACTAATTAATCTAATTGACCTAATTTCTAAAATTTAGATCGATTAGTGCAATTAGAAATTAGAAATTTACCTAATGGCCAGAGAACATATTTATGTAGGCTTGGATGTCGGTTCTTCCCAGATCCGTGTCGTGGTCGGGAAGCAGGAATCGGAACTCGGGTCTCCAAGCATTATCGGTGTTGGCGAAGCGCCCTCGGTGGGAATCCGGCGCGGCGTAATTGTCGATATCGATGAAGCCGTCTCTGCTATTTCTGAGGCTTTGGAAAAAGCCGAGCGCATGACGGGTTTATCCATCGACCACGCTGTAGTTTCTGTCGGCGGCGCTCAAATCACGGCTCAGGAAAGCCACGGGGTAGTGGCTATTTCGCGCGCTGACGGCGAGATCACGGAGTCCGATGTCGTACGCGTCGTCGATGCTTCCCAAGCCATCTCGATTCCGCCGAATCGCGAAATTTTGCACGTCATCCCCAAAACCTTTACCGTGGACGGCCAAACCGGGATCAAAGATCCGGTCGGCATGTCTGGTATCCGATTGGAAGTTGACTGCCAAATTATCCAGGCCTCGGTGCCCTTTATAAAAAATCTGACCAAATGTATTTTGCAGGCCGGTTTGGAAATCGATGATTTAGTGCTGGCGCCGTTGGCGGCGGCGCAATCCGTGCTGACCAAAAAACAGAAAGAATTGGGAGTGGTGGTCATAGATCTGGGCGGGGGGACCACCGGACTCGTCGTCTTCGAGGAAGGCGAGCTGGTGACCAGCAATATTTTGCCGGTCGGTTCTATGCATGTCACGAATGATTTGGCGATTGGCCTGCGGACTTCGGTTGATACCGCCGAAAAAGTCAAACTGCAGTTTGCGCAGGCGCAAGCGCGGGAAGTCAAAAAAGATTTCGACATCGATCTGGCCAAAATCGATAAACAGGAAGAAGGCAAGGTCTCGGCCAAGCATGTTGCCGAGATTGCCGAAGCGCGCTTGGAAGAAATTTTTGAATTAGTCAACAAAGAACTCAAGTACATCGGTAAAGACGGTCAGCTCCCGGCTGGCGCCATCCTCACTGGCGGCGGCGCTAAGCTTCCAGGGATTGTTGAGCTCGCGAAAAAAGAATTGCGTTTGCCAGTAACCTTGGGTCTGCCGGGGTCGGTGGTGACCGTCATTGACCGCGTCGATGATCCGGCCTTTGCCACCGGTATCGGCCTCGTGCTCTGGGCGCATGAGTATCTGCTCGGCTCCAGCCGCACCGTCAATAAATTTGCCAAAAAAGTCCTGGAAAACGATACCGTAGATAAAATGCGCAAGTGGTTTAAATCCTTCTTGCCATAAGGGCGCCAGTCGAGTATATTACTAATACTTTATGAAGTATAAATCCTTTGAAGTAAAGCCAAAGATCGAAAGTTTCGCCCGAATCAAAGTTATTGGAGTCGGTGGTTCTGGTCAAAATGCTATTCATCGCATGATGGAGACCGGAATTCGCGGAGTTGAATTCGTGGCCATCAATACCGATGCTCAGGCTTTGCATAATTCCCAAGCTGACCAAAAAATCCATATTGGTAAAACGATAACCCGCGGCCTCGGCGCCGGGATGAATCCTGACATTGGCCGGGCGGCGGCAGAGGAATCCAAAGAAGAAATTCTCGACGTCATCCGCAACGCTGACATGGTTTTTATTACGTGCGGTTTGGGCGGTGGTACTGGCACCGGTGCGGCTCCGGTTGTCGCTGAACTTGCCAAGAAGACCGGGATCCTGACCGTTGCGGTCGTGACCAAACCGTTTGCCTTCGAAGGCGCTAAGCGTTTGGAGATTGCCAACAAGGGTATGGAAAATTTGCGCAACCATGTCGATACGATCATCGCCATCCCCAATGACCGCATTTTACAAATTATAGATAAGAAGACTTCCTTGCTTGATGCCTTCAAGACAGTGGATGATGTCTTGCGCCAAGGCGTGGCCGGCATCTCTGATCTCATCACGACTCCCGGCATGATCAACGTCGATTTTGCCGACGTCCGGTCCATAATGCAAAATGCGGGCAGTGCGCTCATGGGCATAGGCCGGGGGACAGGCGAGAACCGCGCTATCGACGCCGCCCGGGCCGCCATTGATTCGCCTTTACTCGATATGTCTATAGACGGGGCCAAGGGCGTGCTCTTCAATATCACCGGCAGTAAGGATTTGGGTATGTATGAAGTCGATGAAGCCGCCAGGTTCATCACCAAATCTGCTGATGCCGACGCCCGCATAATTTTTGGCGCCGTCATCGACGAAGAACTCGACGAAGAAATCAAAATTACAGTTATTGCCACTGGCTTTGATGTGGAATTATCCAAACCAACACAACAGGTCCGACATACAGAACCCGAGCCCGCACCTGTGGTCGTAGAAAAGAAGCCGGTGTACGCCCCGCGTCCGGCCCCAGTCGAGCGGGAACGGGAAGAAGAGCCGATGATTTACCGTGATACCTCAAACGATGATTCCGACGAACTCGAGATTCCCGCGTTTATAAGAAAGAAAATCAAATAATTTTTACCCGCCGATGAGGTGGGTTTTTTATTTGCCGAATAGTGCTAAGATTTGGTATCCTATGGAATCAGGCAATCCGCTTGATGTGCACTTTTATTTGGATCTGGAGGATCGAATGATTAAGCGATACACTCGTGAACCGATGGGTGAGATCTGGAGCGACGATCAGAGGTTTCGATATTGGGTACTCGTTGAAACCGAGGCCATGCGCGCGCGGGCAGAACTTGGAGAAATTGAGGTAACTGTGCCGGAAAATCTCGGGGATCGAATCAAAATCGATGCCGCAGCGATCGAACTGCTCGAGGTTGGTACCCCCGAAAAACCCGGCAACGGTCACGATGTTGTATCGTTTCTCGAATATACCTCACCGCAATTACCGGAAGAGCTTCGTCCGCACTGGCATGGCAAGATGACCTCCATGGATCCGGGGGACACAAGTCTTATGATGCAGCTTGTGGCAAGCCTCAAGCTGATAATGGCGGGAGTCAGCGGCTTAATGGACATGCTGAAGAAGCGCGCCTTCGAACACAAGTACACGCCTATGATTGGCCGCACACACATAGTGCATGCCGAACCGATCACATTTGGCGTGAAGCTGGCCAATTGGTATGACGAGATGATCCGCCATACAGAACGGATGGAACAATTGATGGACCGTCTGGCAGTAGGGAAGCTGTCCGGCGCAGTGGGCATGTACACACTCGATCCCAAGGTCGAGCAAATCGTCTGTCGACGCCTGGGACTGAGTCCCGTGATCGCGACGCAAGTCATCTCACGCGATATTATCGCTGAGTACATGACAGTGCTCGGACTCATTGCCGGTTCGATCCGCAAGTTTGCAACCACAAGCCGGCTCATGCAGCAGACAGAGGTCCGCGAACTCCAAGAACCATTCCGCAAAGGCCAAAAGGGTTCGTCGGCTATGCCGCACAAACGTAACCCGGTGGGCGGTGAGAACATCTCTGGTCTGACACATGTAATCCAGGCTTTCGTTCAGGTGGCGTTTGCAAATCAAGTCACTTGGCACGAGCGGGATATCTCAAACTCCGGTCCAGAGCGCATCATTCTGCCGGACGCATCGATCCTCATGGATTACATCTTGGCGCGGTTTACGAAAATCGTGGCAGGATGGTCGGTGTTCCCGGAGCGGATGGCGGCCAATCTGAATCTCACGAAGGGATTGGTTTACTCACAGGAAGTCCAGGCCTTGATCGCAGAAAAAAGCGGTCTTCCGCGTCAACAAGCCTACGGGCTCGTGTACGAAATTGCTCAGCGATGCTGGGAGACAGGGGAGGATTTCCAGAAAGCCCTCATCAACACCGGCGAGATCCGCGAACGGATTTCCGAAGCGGAGATTATCGGCTGTTTCGATCTGAAAGAAAAGATCAAACACGTCGATTACATTTTTTCGCAAGTTTTCGGAGGAGAGTGATATGAGTTACGAAAACGATCGAGACGAGACGGACGTTGTGTTCGTAATCGGAAGCAAGTCAGATCGGTCTTTTTTTGACGACTCGAAGGCCGGTGAGATTCTCACAAAGTGCGGTGTCGACTGGGAACTGTCTATTTGTTCCACTCATCGCAACGAGCCCGACCTTAACACATTGGTGTTCAGGCACCCGATGGCCGTTTACGTTACGGGAGCGGGGATGGCAGCACAACTTGCCGGTTCGATCGCGGCCAAGACCGGTGCGCTTGTTCCTGTTATTGGCGTAGCACTTCCGTCAGCAGAGTTTCCCAACGCGATGGACGCGCTTCTGTCGCTGACTCGCATGCCGCCGGGTACGCCCGTGCTGTGTGCTGGTATCGGCAAACCCGGGTTCGTCAACGCCGCGATCGCGGCTTGCCAGATTGTGGGTGTGGCGCGGGAAGAAGTACGCGAGGCACTCCGCAAATATCGAGAAGAGAGTAATCCGCCCGCCCAAATGGGCGTGGCAAGGGGGTGAAACGATGGTAACGATTCCGGAATCGAAAAGAGAATCAGATCTGAGCCGGCTTTTGCTCGAGGCCGGTCTCAAACGCATCAACCAAGGCAAGGTCCGTGATACCTTCGAGCTCGGTCGAGGCCTGCTGGCGGTGCTCACGACCAATCGGGTGAGTATCTTCGACTACGTTCTCAACGCAGATGTTCCAGGGAAGGGTCGGGTGCTGGCCGAAATCACAAACCACAACCTCCGAAAGGTGCTCAGAGGTATTCGGCATCATCTTGAGGCTCATGGCCAGGAGGCTGTGGATTATCTTCCGGCTTTGCCGGCTGTTTCGGACCTGTGGGGTCAAATCCAGATCGTGAAAAAGCTTCGCATGATTCCGCTTGAGTGCATTGTGCGAGGGTACATCACAGGTTCGGGGTACAAGGATTACCAGGCTACGGGAATGGTCTGCGGAATCCAGCTGTCAGCCGGTCTGAAGGATGCAGACAGATTGCCCGAGCCCATCTTCACGCCCTCGACAAAGTCCAATGATGGGCACGATCAGAACATCGACGCTTATCGAGCCGCCGAAATTGTGGCGGAAGAAATGGGGATGCCCATGGACAAAGCGGAATCCCTGGTGCAGACTCTCACACGCTATAGCATGGAAGTTTACCGCCAGACACACAATCATGGTTTGCGCCGCGGGATCATCGTGGCCGATACAAAGCTTGAGTTCGGTTTCGATGACGAAGGTCTTTTGACGCTCGGGGATGAAGTCGTGACACCAGACTCGTCACGCAATTGGCTCATCCACGATTGGTGCGTGTCGCCCTGGGTTGGCAAACCACCATCTGGGTACGACAAGGAGCCTGTCCGGCAAGCAGGCAAGAAGGCAATTCTGCCGGATGGAAGAGAGGTTGACATCAGTAGTTTCAAGGATCCCAGTGATCCAGAGCAGATTCGCATCGTGCAGTCGTGGCGGGTTCCTGCGAAAGTTATCAGCGCCACAACAGTGCGTTACGAAGCACTTGAACGCATGTGGATTCAGTAGGAGGACGGGAGGAGTACGGGGTGGAAACGATTCCGCAAGGAATCGCTCCACCTCTTTTTATTTGCCCAAAGATTGGGCTTTTGGTATGGTTGGGATAAGGGTCAAAAGGAGGGGTGATGGTTTCTCAACAACAGGCTGTGGAAGCGGTTCGTATTTCCATAGGGCTTCTGATGTTGTGGTTTATGTGGTTTGTCTTGTTCCGCAAGGTATTTGAAGACGTGCTCGACCACAAAATTTGTGAGCTGGATGCAAATCTGGACACTCTTTTCCGTGAGGCTTACGAAAAAGGATTCAAAGGGTTTGCTGGGGCGCCTCATTTCGAACTGCGCAAGCGCGTGTGGCTTCTCTACGGTGGACAGCCGTCCCTCGGGTTGTATTTTTTGCTTCTCATGTTCAAGAGTACGCGACTCGCGGCCCAAGAGGATGACTTCAGAAAGTTTGCTTCAAAGATCCGCGATCACGCGGCTAGGCAACAGTATCTCGAAGTCTACGATCAACTGCTGTACGCCATTGGGCTTCGTTTGGTCCACGTCGGGTTTTTGGCCAGGCGCCTCAAACACATAGACGTGCTCCTGTCTCATTATCTGCGCATGTCTGAATGGCAACTCTCCGAGGCTGATTCCTAAATCAGCCTCGTTTTATTTTCAACGGCTCAGACCCCGTTTGAGCCGTTAGATTTGCCCGAAGTGCGATCTTCTGTTAAGGTTTGGGAGCAAATGGAGGATGTATGGACTTTACAGTGGAATTGGCTGGCCAGCGATTGACCATGCCCATCATGAACGGAGCAGGAAGCTGTAAGATTATTGCGGATGTAAACGCGTTGGCTAGGACCCCTGCTGGCGCAATTGTCGTGGGCTCGGGCACAGTCAAGGGCGGCATGGGCAATGCCAACAACACTTTTGATTGGAACGAGTATCGCTCGCTCAACTCGCTTGGCCTGCCCAATCCCGGAGAAGAAGGATACCAGCGGGATCTGCCCGAAATGGTGAACATCGCACACGAAGCCGGCAAGCTGTTGTATTTTTCGATTGCCGGCAATACGCAGGACGAGTACGCAGAGATGGCGCTCACGGCCGCGGATGCAAAGGTGGATCTTATCGAGATCAATCTCGGCTGTCCCAACAAGTTCGATGGTGACAAACGCCAGATGCGTATCATCGCAAACTTGCCGGACTTGTCTCATGAGATCCTCTACACCATCCGCCGAGCAATCGGACTTCGTCTGCCAATCTCAGTGAAGGTGACGTACTACACGACCGGGGCGTACTCGAAGAAATGGCGGCCGTCGTCAATAAGAGCGATTTCATGGTTAGCGCTATTGTCACCACCAATACGATCCCGAATTGCGTGGCCTTCACCCAGCATGGCAAACATCTGCTTGTGCCGCAGTATAAGGGCTACGCCGGCGGAGCAGGTCGTATGATCAAAGAAGCTGGGCTTGGCCAGACGCAGATGTGGCGAGAGAATCTTCGTTCAGAAATCCAGATCATTGGCGTCGGCGGAATCACTTCGGGCCGCGACGCCGTTGAATATTTCTGGGCTGGAGCAGATGCGGTGCAGATGACAACGGCGCTGTTAAGCAAAGGACTGTTGGATCCGCAGCCTCTCGAGCGGGTAACCATGGAGTTTGTCGAGTTGGCGCACTTGATCCCGAGGTTTGCGGCGACAGTTGGGGAGTAAAGAGGAGGACATGTTTGAGTTCTGGCGGTGCCTTATGTGCCGCCTTTTTTTACCCCCTCACCAAAATTTGGTGAGGGGGTTTATTTGCTTCAATGCGAGCAATAGTAGTATCATACCGCAAGGACTTATACAACTTTGACTTGGAGGAATTTATGGATGAGATATGGGCAAGTATCTTTTTTGACTCGCACATGCATGCCCGGGCAGAACAGCTTCTGAAAAAGATCATGCAGTACACGGCTCGCCATTGCTGCGGCGGCGTAATCATGCCCAACCGCAAGAAGACCAGGCCTGTGATCAACGGTATCGATGTCAATCTCTATCGGTCCGAGATCCGGCGTGCTGTCGGTCGGGAGTTTCCGTGGTTTGAACCGTTCATGGTCGTCCAGATTACAGAGACCACGACTCTCAAAGATCTCCAAAGTGCGTTTCTTGCCGGCGCTCGGGCGGCGAAGATCTTCCCCAAGAGCGTGAGTAACTCCGAGTTCGGGATATTCTACTACACCAAATTGCGCAAACTGCTTGCGTACATGGAAAAAGTGGGAATGCACTTACTGCTCCATGGTGAGAATCCGCGAGCAATCATAGACACCATGGATGCCGAGCGGAAGTTCTTCCCAATCTTGCGCTGGATCGTGAGGAATTTCCCAGGCCTCAAAATCACCCTCGAGCACATCAGCACAGAAGCGGGAATCGATATCGTGGGTCAACTGTATCCGCAGGTGGCGGGAACGATCACTTGCCACCACATGACGAAGTCCATGAATGACCTGATCAAGCAGAAGGTTCGGGTGCACAACTTCTGCATGCCTGTGCTCAAGTACCGTCGAGACATGCTGGCCATCCGTAAAGCGGCGGTGGGTTCGCATCAGGCATTCATGAGCGGCAGTGATTCGGCGCCTCACATGCGCCGGGCCAAGGAATGCGCGGAAGGCTGTGCGGGAGTGTTCAACGCCCCGGTGCAGTACGAAACGCTTGCCGAAGTTTTCGAGGAAGAGAGTGCGTTTGAAAATTTCGAGAACTTCACTTCTACTCGCGCACTCAAGCGTTATGGTTTGCCCATCCCGGAAAAAAAGGTCAAGCTCGTGCGGCAATCCTGGAAGGTCGAGCCGATCTACGGAGGAGTCGTGCCATTCCGCGCCGGCGAAACCATCCGCTGGCGAATTGCAGAAGTCGTGTAATTTTTAGGGCGGTGCCATCTTTGGTACCGCCTTTTTCTATTTGCTTGAGCCTTGCTATTTACTGGCAATTCAAGTATACTAATCACCGTGCTCAAATGTCTGCCAATCCGGTGGACAGAATCGAAACTCGCAGGAGGATACGTGAAAAAGACAGTTTTCGGAATTGCAATCATGCTTTTGTGGCTGGTTTCTTCGTCGGCCCAGGCCGCGACATGTACGCCGACCGGATTTTTCCGGGACAGCATCAACATGACCGCCGCACTCATCAACCCGTCTGGGACCGTGACCGGCACCGTGGACGCCACCGGCTGCAACGTGGCGATCTACTACGACCACAACGGCGCCGGCGGGGCAGTGAAGGCCGATGTCTTCGGCAGCAACTACTTCGGTGTCCTGGTCAATGGCGACGGCGGAACGGTCAACGTCGACATCCTGCCCGGAAGCCAGATCCACGACATCGGCGAAGTGCCGCACAACGGCACCCAGCATGGAGTCGCCGTTTACTACCGCGGTTTCTTTCCGGTGAGCAATGTTACCGGCAAGATTTCCGGCGCCAGCATCTGGGGATACCAGAAGGGCGGCATCGTCGCCAATGGCATGGGGACCCAGGTCATGGTCACCGACAACAAGGTTACCGGCGACGGCCATGTCTCGTTTATCGCTCAGAACGGGATCCAGGTTGGATACGGCGCCTCAGCATCTGTCATGCGGAACAATGTGTCGGGAAATTCCTACATCGGATTTCCTGGCGACGGCTCAGCATCGGGCGGCGTGATCGTGGTAGGCGGTCCGGGATACGGTACCTGTCCCGACGGCAACGATTGTCCGTTTACCGTGAACTCCAAGGTCAACGACAACGTCCTGGCCAACAACGATGTCGGGATCTACCTCACCAATCTCGAAGCGGATTTCTCCGCTCCGGGCTCGGCCACCAACATCAAGGCCGTGAACAACACCATCACAAGCGATCAGTGCTTCAACACTTCGTACCAGGCTGGGATCTCGGATGTCGGCAACAACGACAAGATGATCAACGCCCGGATTTCCGGTCCCGGATACCTCGGTTGCTCCACGGTCTACAACCCGAGCGGCAACGCGGTTGATGCGGACTCGTCGTTTACCAACAACGCCAAGGTTCACGCGATCAAGTAGCTGCTCTCGCAGCAAGCAAGTCGGCGGTGCGGCACAATCCAATTGTGCCCACCGCTTTTTTATTTGCTTCAACGGCTCAGACGGGTCTGAGCCGTTGGATTTGCCCAAAAATGGGCAATTTGGTAAGCTTTAGTGTCAGGTGAGCACGAACACTTGCCTGTTGCAAAAGTGGAGGGTTATACATTGGTAAAGAATCCTTTTTATCTGGCATTGGACCGAGTCGATCTCGACCAGGCTATTGGCCTGCTCAAAGGCGCCGGCAAGAACATTCTTGGTGGCAAACTGCACCAGCTCATCGATCGTCTCGGTGCCCTACGCATTGCAGAGGAGCTTGCTCAATTCGCGGCACTCTGGGGTGACGTCAAATTGCACGACACGCCCGATACGGTGAGAGAGCGAGCGATGGAGTATCGCAATGCTGGATTCACTGCGATCAGTGTGCACATCAAAGGCGGAATCGAAATGATGCAGGCTGCCAAAGAGAGCGGACTGTACATCATCGGCATCACCGAACTGACTTCGCTGGACGAGGAGGTCTCGCACCTTGGATCTGGCCAGCCGCGCAAGGCGTCGGCTCTGAAACTCGCGCGTGACGCCAAGCTCGCCGGAATCGACGCCGTGGTCTGCTCCACAAAAGAGGTGGGTTACTTGTCCAAACGGCCCGAGCTGAAAGGTCTCGACTTCATTGTTCCAGGCTCCCGTTCGGCCGGGCAAGCTACTCATGACCAGAAGAACGTGGACACTCCGTTGAACGTCATGAAAAATGGCGCAACTGCGCTCGTCCTCGGTCGCCAGGTCGTGGCTGCAGCGGATCCGCTGACCGCGCTTGCCGCGGTGGTGGACGAGATTGCCCCGGCTCTAGCCGTCGCATAGGATCAGGAGGAATTCATGCATCCAGATTGTTTGACAGAAGCGGACATCAGGCAGACTGAACCTCTCAAGCTTCTGCGCTTGGTTGGTGGTTACTACCTGTGTCCCAAAGATGCCCACGGTAGGCGGCTGGGCAAGTTGGTCGGCTACTCTGCCGTATACGAGGCGCCAAACGGAACCAAGAAGCAGTATGTTGGCGATGTCTATGCCAATTTTGCGCTCGTCGAACAGCATCCGATCATACTGCAAACCTGGGCGAGCATGATGGCAGACGAGCTTGCAATGGTCAGGCCAACCCTCATCCTCGGTATGCCCATGGGCGGAATTTTTTCCGCTTTCGCGTGGGCAGCTGCTCTGCCCGGTGTACGATGTGCGTTTGCCGAAAAGAAAGTGACGGCGTTGGCGACAGCGGAGAAACGTGAACAGTCCGAACCGGTGTTGGGTCGCCATTCAGTCCGTCGAGGTGACCGCGTTCTGATCGCAGAAGACGTCTGCAACAACTTCTCGACTACCAACAAAGCTATCAAGCTCGTTCTGGGAGCAGGTGGCGAGGTGGCGGGGATTGTGTGCTGGCTCAACCGATCGCGGCACAGCTCCATAGCAACACTTGGTGCACCGGGCTCGATGATTCCCGTGATCAGCCTGGTACATAAGGAGCTGCCGGAATACGAGCAAGAAGATCTACGGGTTGCAGGGGACATTGTCGCGGGCAATGTCGCTCTCAAGCCGAAAGAGAAGGAGGTGTGGGCAGAGTTGCAGGCATCGATGCAGACAGCTTTGTCCTAGGTATCTAGGTGGTGTTCGAAGAGATTCGTGCACCACTTTTTTATTTTTCTCGTCGTGCAATATCATTTGACATTGCGAATTCTTGACGTTGATTTTTTGTTGATAAGTTCATCTACATATAGATCCGAAATCAAAAGTTTAGTAAAAAAGCGTGTTTTGACAACTTTCTACATATAGGGTTATAGTAACTACGGATTACACAAGATATTGTGTTCCAGAGGCTTTCTAGGCTAGCCTGACACAAAAATACAACCTAAAAAATAAAAGTTGTTCATTTAATCTAATATTGAGAGCTAATTCCCGAGAGAAGAGGCTGTTTTTTAATGACGTTAAAAAAGCACAAACACTTATGCGATGTCCCAACTGCGGAAATGACGATACCAAGGTTTTGGATTCCCGGCCGATTACGGACGGCTTGGCTATCCGGCGCCGCCGGGAATGCGTGAAGTGCGACTTTCGGTTCTCTACCCACGAGGAGATGGAAATCTTGGATCTGACTGTGGTCAAACGAGACGGCCGCAAAGAGCCCTATGAGCGGGAGAAGATTGAGTCCGGTATCCGCAAGGCATTTGAGAAAAGACCACTCACCCGCGAGGATTTTGCGGCGATTATGTCTGGTATCGAGCAAGACATCCAAAAGTTGGACAAAAAAGAGATCGGGGCCCGCGAGATAGGGAACATAGTCATGCGGCGGATCAAAAGCCGCGACCAGGTGGCATACATCAGGTTTGCATCAGTTTATCGTAAGTTCGCCGATGTCGAAGAATTCATCAAAGAAGCCCGAAAGTTATGAAATGCTTTCTTTAAACCAAAAAGTGTCGTAAAATATTAATCCCGTTAAAAATAATTAATAAGAAATAAAAGAAATCAATATGGAAGGCAACAAACTGCAGTACGAAGTAATTCAACAGCACAGGCTCCTAAGCCCTGAGGAGGAAGACCGGATAAATAAGTCTTTTTCCGAGAATGCGCAAAGAATGATGAAAAAACGCTACCTTTTGCGCGATGAGCAGGGAAATATTTTGGAGAATCCGGCTCAAATGCTGCATCGTATTGCCCATGCCTTAGCCGATGTCGAGAAAACTTACGGCAAATCTGCCTACGACATTGAGCAGATAGAACGCGATTTCTTTTATATCATGGCCAACAAGGAATTCACCCCCGCCGGCCGGACTATTACCAATGCTGGTGCTCCGACTCCGGTGGTGGCCAACTGTATCGTCTTGCCGATCAAAGATTCCATGGAAGGCATATTCCAAACCCTCAAAGATGCTGCCCAGCTTCAGAAAGCCGGCTCGGGTTTGGGTTTTTCGTTTACACACCTTCGCCCGGCTGGCGCCATAGTCAAAAAATCACAGGGTATGGCTTCCGGTCCAATTTCTTTTTTGCAAGTATATAACCAAGCCTTTGGGGTGATCAAACAGCAGGGCCGCCACGGAGCCAATATGGCCATTTTGCGCGTCGATCATCCGGACATCCTCGACTTCATCCACTGCAAGAAGGTCGAAGGTGATATCCGCAATTTCAACATCTCTGTCGGCATTACCGATGAGTTCATGGACGCCGTGATCAACCGGCCCAACGAGCCCTGGATCTGCAAATTCGACGGCGAGCCCATGAAGCCCCGCCGGATTACCCGCGACTCCCACGGTCTTATAACCAACATCGAAGAGCTCGACATTACCGCCAAAGAAATGATGGATGAGGTTACCTATGGCGCCTGGCGCAACGGCGAACCCGGCGTGGTCTTCCTCGATGTCGTCAACAAAACCAATCCTCTGCCGGAGCTTGGCGAAATCGATGCCTGCAATCCTTGCGGCGAACAATTTTTGCATCACTATGATGTCTGTAACTTGGGTTCAATCAACCTCGCCGCCTTTGTGAAAGACGGGACAGTGGATTATGAACGCTTGCGCTTTGTGACCCGCACGGCGACCAGGCTTTTGGATAATGTCGTCGACTCGACCAACTTCCCGGTGAAGGCCGTGGACGATATGTCCCGCAACTCCCGCCGTTTGGGACTGGGGATCATGGGCTTTGCCGACATGCTCTACCAATTGCACATTGGCTACGATACTCAGGAAGGCTTTGCTATGGCCGAATCTGTGATGCGCACTATCCAGGAAGAAGCGCATAAGACTTCGCAGGACTTGGCCAAAGAAAAAGGCGTGTTCCCGCTCTATGATCTTTCTATCTACAAAAAATTAGGCATCCCCATGCGCAACACCATGGTTACGACCGTGGCCCCGACCGGGTCGATTTCTATGTTCTTTGACACAGCCTCGGGCTGTGAACCGAATTTTGCCTTGGCCTACACCAAGCAGGACAAAGACCGTCAGAAGTATTTGTATGTCAACCAATATCTGGAGAAAGAACTCAAAGACCGCGGTTTGTACACCGAAGAGCTTATGAACCAGATCACTCAAGAGGGGACACTGGCCAATATTTTGGGTTTGCCTGAAGACATCAAAACCACCTACCGCGTCTCTATGGATATTTCGGCTGAGTCGCACATCCGCACTCAGGCCGCATTCCAGAAGTGGGTCGACAATTCTATTTCCAAAACTATCAATTTCCCATACTCAGCCACGCAAGAGGATGTCATCAAAGGCTACATTCTCGCTTGGCAGATGGGATGCAAAGGCTGTACGGTTTACCGCGACGGTTCGCGGGAATTGCAGGTCCTCAATATCAATAAAAACATGACTGCTGATGGCAAAACCATTAATCCAGGCGAAGTGAAAGCTCAGGAAGGGCCACAGCCGGCTCCGCCAACCCCGGCTCCAATGCCAACACCTACCCCTATGCCAAATCAAGAGCCACTTCATCCGGAAATTCCGCCGGCGCCGCAGATGGCTCATCATATCTCCCCGCGCAAGCGTCCGGACGTCATGCAGGGTTCGACCTACAAAGTTACTACTGCCTACGGTAATCTTTATGTGACTATAAACGAAGATCAATTCGGTCCGTTTGAAGTTTTTTCTCAGCTCGGCAAAGCCGGCGGATTCTTTGGCGCTCAGACCGAAGCCATCTGCCGCATGATTTCTCTGGCTCTGCGTTCCGGAGTTTCGATTACCGATGTCATTGACCAGATCAAAGGCATCCGCGGTCCGGACCCGGTCTTCCACAACGGCGAGCGCATCTTGTCTCTACCTGATGCCATAGCCAATGTCTTGGAAAATCATCTCAAGCGCGGCCAGACCGAACTCAAACTCGAATTTCCCAAAACGGAAGCGCCTAAACTCCAGCAACAACCAGTGTTTCAGACAGTTACCAGCCAGCCCGAAGCCTCAGCCGGACTGTTTGTGGCTCAGAAGACTGTGAGCACCTCCTCGAGCCGTGATTCCGTGGCCAACTTGGGCCATGCGCCGGCTTGTCCCGACTGCTCGAGCATGCTTGTGATGGCCGAAGGTTGTATGAAATGCAATAATTGCGGGTTTAGTAAATGTGGATGATCGCTCGCCGATAGCCTTTGAAAACACGGCATCAAATTTGCTGATCGCATATTTGTGCCTAAGCTCTCGCCAAACCCGCAGGGCACTAAGCGGTTTGGCTCCGAGATTGTTTTCAGACGGCCACCGGCTCGCTAATCACATTTACTCTTGGGAGAGAGAAAGAATATGGAATATGGATTCAGATAAAAGCAATAAACAAGCACCGCGAGGGTTTAAGCGGGAAGACGGCCAGCCCAAAAATGGACCAGGCGACGACTTGCCGGGACGGATTGCGGGTTTAGAGAAAGCCAAGCTCGACCCCGGCATGACCTCAGCCGACATCGCCGCTCTCGACCGCAGTATTGCCAAGCTCAAAGAAAAACTGGCTTATCTTCAGGAACAGAAAACTATAGCGAAAGATTAAGTTTAAGGCGGCGTCCGCCAGTTGGCGGACTGCCGCCTTTGTATATAAAAAAGCCTACTAAGTCAAAGGGACTTAATAGGCCAAAGGGGTTGCATAGTTTTTTCCAAAACCAGTTGATCAATTCGCACGTAATAGGCGTCGTTGGCGATTTTGCCGGAAACCAAGTTTTTATTCCACTTGATCTTGGCAAGAAACGGGCAATCGGAAATTTCTTCTGCCATCTCGTTCAGTTCTGGCCGGCCGGTGAAATAAAGCAGGATACCGGCTCGCATTGGCCGACTGCTGGTGGAAGCCTTCAGTTTCAGGACAGTCTGTCCGACTGCCATCTGTTGGAGTAAATTGAATTTTTTTACTCTCTCGGCTGGACTTGAACCGTAATCATGGATGCCGCGTTTGAGATACCCCAGCAGCCATTGGACGGCATAGTCACTGTCCGGATAAGGCCCGATCACTCCAAGCCTTTTTAGTTCATCGAAATCAAAGGTTGAAATCCTCACTAATTCCTCCTTGGACACATCAGTTTATCTTAAATTAGAAACATAAGCAATATGGAAAAACAGGGGCTGACAATTGTCTATATCGGCGACGGCAAAGGCAAAACCTCAGCCGCGGCAGGCCTGGCGTGCCGGGCAGCCGGAACCGGGTTTAAGGTTTTGTACTTGCAGTTTGTCAAAGGGGACTGGCCCTCGGGCGAGCGCGAAGCGCTCGCAAAGCTTGGGGTCGAAGTCAAACTTATGGGAAGAGGCTTTGTGGGAATTTTGGGCGACCGCAAAGATATATCTGAGCATATTGCGGCCGCGCAGAATGCCAAAGCTGAATCTATCAAAGATCTAAAGTCCAAGAAATACAACCTGGTGGTGCTCGACGAGGCGTTATCGGCTGTGGAGTCCAAACTCCTCACCGAAGACGATATTCTCGAGATCATGGATGCCAAGCCTAACGAAGTTCACCTCTGTATGACCGGCCACAAGCGTTGGAAAAAAATCATCGAGAAAGCGGACTTGGTCACGGAAATGAAAATGATCAAGCACCCATACTACCAGGGCATCACCGCCCAGCGCGGCATTGATTACTGACAGCGGAGCTGTCATCCCCGACCTGATCGGGGATCCAGACATATGAAATCTTATTTTGTGTACATTTTAGCAAGTGACAAGAATGGCACCTTGTATATAGGAGTTACAGGTGATTTAATTAGACGCGTACATCAACATAAGCAAAAATTGGTGAAAGGATTCACACAGAAGTACAATGTAGATAGATTAGTTTATTTTGAAGAGACTTCGGAAGTTGAAAGTGCTATTTTAAGAGAGAAACAACTTAAGAAGTGGAATAGAAAATGGAAACTAGCATTAATTGAAAAATCTAACCCTACTTGGAAAGATTTATACACTGATTTGCTTTAGCTCTGGATTCCCGCTTCCGCGGGAATGACACAGTATTTGCTCAGAGCAAAGTAAGAGCATTTTATGAATAAAGAT
Organism: Candidatus Doudnabacteria bacterium; assembly: GCA_019659055.1. Lineage (GTDB taxonomy): Bacteria > Patescibacteriota > Doudnabacteria > UBA920 > O2-02-FULL-48-8 > JAIFWV01. The sequence continues at coordinate 5,175 of JAIFWV010000004.1, read as the reverse complement.
AACCAAGAAATTGAAATCAAAATAAAGCTAGATGACCCAGAAGCTTTATATGAAAGAGCTTTGTCTTTTGGCGGGGAAGAATTAAAAGAGAAGGAAGGCCTAGAACACGACGTTATGTATGATGATGGGAAGGGTTTTTTTGACGCTTTTAAAGTTTTAAGATTGAGAACCGCACCTTTTGGAAACCTTCTAACTTATAAAGAAAAAAATCAAGGAAGTGATCAAGATCATTTTCTAGTTAGGACTGAGATTGAAACGTACGTGACCGACGCAAAAGCAATGGATGAAATAATTCAGAAGCTCGAATTTGTGCCTTACCGCATTAAAGAAAAGTACGTGAGGAAAATCCGATTACAAGAAATGATTTTGGAGTTTCATAAATTGCCATTCATCGGTGAGTTTATAGAAATAGAAGGCGATAAAGCAGATGTCGAAAAAATGGTAAATAAATTAAATCTGGATATCAATTCTGGCATCAACCGCGATTATACTTCTTTATTCCACGAATACTGCGATGACCACAATCTGCCGCGAATTACACCTCAAACTTTCGAAGCTGAAAGCACGATTGCCAAAAATAAATAATCTGGTAATATATCAAGGCGTTTAACCGAAAGCTATATGTCTAACTTTTTGAGAGCCAAAAGAGTCGAAATATTTATAATCGTAGCAATTGTCGCGGCAATCGGGGTCGTCTATGCCTTTACCCGCAAACCGGTAACAGCCCCGACAACCACAGAAAACAATCAGCAGATAAGCTCAGTGACTTACGATGGCCAGGACGGCCGCAATGCGCTGGACCTGCTTAAGGTTTTCCACCAAGTGGACACCAAAGATACTTCGTATGGTCCTATGATCATTGGCATCGACGGCGTGAAACCCGATTCGAGTCATTACTGGGGATTTTATGTCGATGGCAAACTTGCCGACCGCGGCGCAGACCAATACATCACCAAAAATGGTGAACACATCGAATGGAAATTAGATAAAATAGAATAACATGGCATATATAATAATTTTGATTGGGGCTCTACTGCGCGTCTTGCCGCATGCGGCAAATTTTGCACCGATAGGAGCACTGGCCTTATTTGGGGGAGTCTATCTCAATCGCCGCGTGGCTTTGCTCGTGCCGCTTATGGCCATGCTTATCTCGGATTTCTTTATCGGTTTTGATTCTCTTCAGCAACGCTCCATAGTTTATGGTTCGTTCTTGCTGATTGGATTGGTGGGGATGCTTATTCGGCGCAAGAAAAATGTGGCTACTGTCGTGTCCGGATCATTGGCCGCGTCGGCAATATTTTTCCTAGTCACCAATTGCGTTTATCTTTATTCGCCAGATGGGATATATGGCCATACTTGGGCCGAGCAGGTGAGGTCGTATACCAACGCCTTACCGTTTCTCAAGCCGACACTGGTCTCTGACCTTATGTACACAGGAATATTTTTTGGATCTTATGAATTAGTAAAGGCATGGGCCAGAAGGAAATCACATGCCATTTATAATCCGAGTCCACGTTAGGACGCGGGCGCACGAAGAGAAAATTGAGCAAGTGGATCTCGAGACTTACAACGTCTGGGTTACCGCATCACCGGTAGATAACCAAGCTAACGATGCGGTCATTGAATTGGTCGCCGATTATTTTAACACAGCTCCGAGTAATGTCCGGATCAAATCCGGCATGCACGGCAAACACAAATTTATGGAAATAGACAAACCGTCCGCCTAAGGGGCGGTTTTTTAATGCTCTGGTTTATGTTAAAATACCCGCATGTCCAAGAACAATATCCAATTACTCAAAGGTTTCCGCGACTATTTGCCCAGCGAGCAAATTGCTCGCCGAAAGATCATCTCTAAGATTTCTGAAATCTTTGAGCGTTTTGGATTTGCCCCGATCGAAACACCAGCGCTGGAGCAATACGAACTTTTCAAAGGCAAGCTTGGCGAAGATGAGAAACTCATGTATAAGTTCAAGGACCTTGGAGATCGCGAGGTAGCGCTTCGTTACGACCTGACCGTGCCTCTGGCGCGAGTCGTGGCCAATTACCCGGATTTACCCAAACCGTTCAAGCGCTACCAAGTGGCCAATGTTTGGAGAGCAGATAATCCTCAGAAAGGCCGCTTCCGCGAATTCACACAATGTGATGCCGATATTATAGGTGCCGACTCCGAGATTGCTGATGCCGAGGTAATCGCAGCCCTCTCACAAGCCTTCATGAGTTTGGAAGTCGGGGAGGTGGTTGTGCGCATAAACAATCGCACTCTCATCGATAAGGCTCTCGAACAATTAGACGTGCCCAAAACTTCCCGCGTGAAATTTATGAGGATCTTAGACAAGATGGATAAGATAGGAGCGGAGAAGGTTTCCGAAGCGCTCAAGGAAGAAGGATTCGAAGAATCTTTGCTTAAAAATTATGAGAAAGCGGTTCGCGAGATGGATGCCGAATACGAGAGCCGCATGCAAAATCTTCTGGAAGGGTTCGGCGTAATAAACATTCAGTTTGATCCATATCTCATGCGCGGCTTGGATTATTATACTGGCATTATTTTTGAATTTTTCCTCAAGGGCAAGGCAGACTTCGGGAGCGTGGGCTCTGGGGGTCGATACGACAACCTCATCGGCAAATTTACAGGCAAAGATATGCCTGCCGTAGGCGGCTCGATTGGCCTGGATCGGTTGTTTGCGGCACTTCAGGATGCCGGCAAGATTTCTCCTCAGACTGCGGCCGAGGTTATTGTATTTAATTTGGATAAAAACCTCACCGCAGACTATTTGAACATGACTACCAATTTGCGTGCGGCCGGCATAGATACAGAATTCATTTATGATACAGCTAAAATCGATAAGCAATTCAAATATGCTGAGAGCAAGAACATGCAAGTTGCGGTAATTTTTGGTCCGGACGAAGCAAAAAAGCGCGTTGTGAATCTCAAAAATCTTGCGGAGAAGAAGCAGGTTACCGTAGACCTGGATAATTTGGTGACCGAAGTTAAATCTATGCTCTGGTAATGTCAGCTCGGCGGTTTGCAAAAGTACCAGCCGTAAAATTCTGCTGAATTTTCGGCCTACTCGCTCGCACCGTCGTGCTGTGCGGGTTACTATTTGCAAAGCGCCTCGCTTCGTGAAGTTATGAATTTTTCAAAATCCAAAATCTTTCTATTCGTTTGTTTGAGCTTTATCTTTGGCGTACTCATTGCGCCGTTTATTCCGAAAATTTTCACAGTCATTGCGGCTGTGTTTTTTGTTATCCTTATTTCCGTGTGGTGGAATTCCAAGATGGCCAGAATCGCGGGAGTTTGTGGGTTAGTCTTGCTTGCCGGGGTGATGAGGTTCCAGACTGCCATACTCGTCAATAATCTTACACCTTTTTACGATACCAACCTCAAAGTTTCGGGAGTGATTATTGAGGAGCCGGATATTCGGGATGATAAAATTTATCTTACTCTGGGTAAAATTAGAATCAACGATCAAGAAATCCAAGATAAAATTTTGGTTTCAGTTTATCCCAATCATAATTTTGATTATGGTGACGAGTTGGAGCTTTCAGGCAAGATCCAGGAGCCGGCAGTCTTTGAAGATTTTAATTACCGCAACTATTTGTCCCGTTATGGCATCCATGCCGTAATGTATTATCCAAACTTCGAAGTCTCAGCGCAGAATCGAGGTAATCCGATCAAGAGCCAACTGCTCAGCATCAAGCACAAATTTATCACGAATCTTACAACTGTCCTGCCGGAGCCGCAAAACGCCCTGCTTGGGGGAATCCTAGTCGGTGAAAAACGCACGATACCTAAAGACTTGAGCGATAAATTTAATACCACAGGCACTTCGCACATTGTGGCGATTTCGGGTTACAACATTACCATTATTGTCTGGGCCTTGGATTTGATGCTGAGGCGGTTTGGAAAGAAAGTCTCATCTTCGATTTCGTTTTTGCTAATAATCGCGTTTGTGATCCTGACCGGGGCCGCGGCTTCGGCTATCCGTGCCGCGATCATTGGTACTTTGGGATTGATTGCTCTGAACATCGGCCGGTTGCAAAATATTACCAATGCTATGGCGCTCACTGGGGCAGCAATGGTCTTGCTGAACCCAAAAATTTTACATTTCGACGTCGGCTTTCAGCTGTCGTTTCTCGCGCTGTGCGGACTGGTTTACCTCACCCCAATCATTTCTTGGCGGCACAAATGGATTCCCGATTGGGTGAGCAGGGGATTTACCGCCACCTTGGCGGCTCAGATTTTTACTTTGCCGATCTTGCTATATAACTTTGATCGGCTGTCTCTGGTTTCACCGCTGACAAATGTTTTGGTACTCGAGATGGTTCCGCCAACAATGGCCTTGGGGTTTGGCACCGGGGTTTTGGGGTTTATCTGGCCGGCGCTGGCTTCGCTTGTGGCGTGGCCGCTGTGGATTCTGCTTTCGTATATTATCGAAATTGTGCAATTGACCGCGCGCATTCCGTATGCGAGCATTGGTTTGCATATCAATATCATCGGACTGCTTATTTATTATGCGGCTCTGATCATCGTGGTCGGGTATGGACGCAAACGGAGGGGTTTACAATCCTCAGGTTTTTAGGTAGTCTTTATAGGCATTAATCAAACTCATATGAAAACAATTTTAGGCATTTTGGTTTTGGCACTCATTATCGGCGCAGGATATTTTTTGGTGAGACAAAGCAAAACCGATACCGTCAGCCAGGACACGTCCAGTACCGCCGGATCCAACACGTCCGAAACTACCAACCCGACCCCTACTCCCACTCCTGAACCGGCACCGGTTGCGGTTTCTGATCATCCCGTGGCAACGATCGAAACCAGCATGGGCAATATCGTCGTGACCTTGGACCACACCGCCGCTCCCAAGACGGTTGAAAATTTTGTTAAACTTTCAAACGAAGGTTTTTATAACGGCCTCAAATTCCACCGCGTGATCCCGCATTTTGTCATCCAAGGCGGCGATCCTCTCGGCACAGGTACGGGAGGACCCGGCTACACTGTGCCGGCGGAAATCAAACTCACGCATAAGCTTGGGGCAATTGGTATGGCCTCGACTGCGGCCAAAGGCGATTCCAATGGGAGCCAGTTCTATATCGTGGTTTAGGAAAATCCCAACACCAAATCTCTCGATGGTAATTACACGATTTTTGGGTATGTAATCCCCTTTCTCTCCC